>JASLCW010000177.1 GCA_030151765.1 Marmoricola sp. | reverse complement strand
GGGTAGGAGATCTTCACAACCCGCCCATTCTCCCCGTCAGCGTCGTACCTGGCGAAATGGTTGTCGTTCCGACGGAATCACGACCGATTCGCCAGGTACGACGGGCCTCAGACCCCGTATCCCCCGTCGACGTCGAGCTTCTGCCCCGAGATGAAGCCGGCCCGCGGGGAGGCGAGGAAGCAGACCGCCTCGGCGATGTCGACGGCGCTGCCGAAGCGGCGCAGCGGGATGTTGCCGCGCGTCACGTCCAGAGCGTGCTCGGACAGCTCTCCGGAGGAGATCAGCCGCTCGGCCATGCCGTCGGTGAGCATGCCCGGTCCCACCGCGTTGACGCGTACGCCGAACCGCCCCTCCTCGGCCGCCAGGGCGCGCACGGCGGCCTGGCCGTCGAGGAAGGTCGCTTCGGAGTACGGGCGAACTGCGTCGGACCGGGCATGCTCACCGACGGAATGGCCGAACGACTGATCAGCTCGGGCGAGCTCGACGACCACGCCCTGGAGGTCACACGGGGCAACATCCCCCTCCGCCGCTTCGGTGTCGCCCACGACATCGCCGAGGCGGTCTGCTTCCTCGCCTCCGATCGCGCCGGTTTCATCTCGGGCCAGAAGCTCGATGTCGACGGCGGCTACGGGGTCTGACGTTTTCCGTCCGGCTGTGCCCCACCCCTAGGATTGGCGGGTGACTCTCCGCATCCACGACTCGGCCACGCAGACCGTGCGCGACTTCGAACCGCTCCGGGCGGGCAAGGTCGGCATCTACGTCTGTGGCCTGACCGTGCAGTCGGAGCCTCACGTCGGGCACGTGCGCTCCGCGGTGAACTTCGACGTCCTGCGCCGCTGGTTGCTGGCGAAGGACCAGGACGTCACCTTCATCCGCAACATCACCGACATCGACGACAAGATCCTGATCAAGTCGGCCGAGCAGGATCGCCCCTGGTACAACCTCGCCTACGACATGAGGCGCGAGCTCGACCGGGCGTACGACGACCTCAACGTGCTGCCGCCGACCTACGAGCCGGCCGCCACCGGGCATGTGCCGGAGATGATCGAGCTGATCCTCGAACTCATCGAGAAGGGCCATGCCTACGTCGCCGGCGACGACTCGGGCGATGTCTATTTCGACGTCCGTTCGTGGTCGTCGTACGGCGAGCTCACGCACCAGGCGATCGACGACATGGAGGCTGCCGAGGACGCCGACCCTCGGGGCAAGCGCGATCCGCGCGACTTCGCCTTGTGGAAGGGCGCGAAGGACTCCGAGCCGGACACGGCGAAGTGGCCGGCCCCCTGGGGGCGTGGCCGCCCCGGTTGGCACATCGAGTGCTCGGCGATGGCGGGCAAGTACCTCGGCGCGGCCTTCGACATCCACGGCGGTGGCGTCGACCTGCGCTTCCCCCACCACGAGAACGAGCAGGCACAGTCGAAGGCCTCGGGTCGCCCGTTCGCGTCGTACTGGATGCACAATGCCTGGATCACCACCGCGGGCGAGAAGATGTCGAAGAGCCTCGGCAATTCGCTCGTCGTACCGGAGGTGCTCAACCGGGTGCGCGGCATCGAGCTGCGCTACTACATGGTCGCCGCGCACTACCGCTCGCACGTCGAGTTCTCCTTCGAGGCGCTCGACGAGGCGGCCGTCGCCTTCCGTCGCATCGAGAACTACCTCAATCGGGCCGCCGAAGTGCTCGGTGAGATCCCCGCCGACGGCATTATGTGCGCGGACTTCGTCACCGCCATGGACGACGACCTCGGTACGCCGGCCGCGGTCGCCGCGCTCCACGACGTGGTCCGCGAGGGCAACAAGCTCCTCGGTGACGGCATGACGCCCGCCCTGCGCGGCAATGCCGCATCGGTACGACGGATGCTCGACGTGCTCGGCCTCGACCCGGCCGATCCCGCGTGGGGTGCCGACAAAGCTGCCGACGACAAGGCCATGCACGCGATCGACGTCCTCGTGCGGGGCCTTCTCGACGCGCGTACGCAGGCCCGCACCGACAAGGACTGGGCGCGTGCCGACGAGATCCGCGACCAGCTCAAGGAAGCCGGTGTCGAGGTCGAAGACACCCCCGACGGCCCGAAGTGGAGCTTGTGACATGGCCGGTAACTCCCAGCGCAAGGGCTCGATCAAGAAGACCGGCAAGGGTAATCCGACCGCCGGATCCGGCGGTCGGGTGCGTCGCGGACTCGAGGGCAAGGGGCCGACTCCGAAGGCCACAGATCGTCCGAATCACAAGGCCTACAAGGCGAAGAAGCGTGTCGAGAAGACCCAGTCGACGCGGCCGAAGCGTCCTGCCCGCAAGGGCGATGCCGAGTGGGTGGCCGGTCGCAACAGTGTGGTCGAGGCACTGCGCGCGGGCATGCCCGTCAGTGCTCTCTACGTCGCTGAGGGAACCGAGCGCGACGGCCGGCTGCGTGAGGCCTTCACGGCGGCCGCCGACCATGGCATCCCGCTGCTCGAGGTGAGTCGTCTCGAACTCGACCGGCTGACCGGGGGAGCGGTCCACCAGGGTCTCGCCGCCCGGGTGCCGGCGTACGAGTACGCCCACCCCGAGGATCTGCTCGCCCGCGCCGCCGAGGTCGGGGAGAAGCCACTGATCGTGGCGCTCGACTCGGTCACCGACCCGCGCAACCTGGGAGCGGTCGTGCGCAGCGCCGCCGGCTTCGGTGCCCACGGCGTACTGATCCCGGAGCGTCGCGCGGCCGGAATGACCGCCAGTGCCTGGAAGACCAGCGCCGGCGCCGCCGCCCGGGTACCGGTCGCCCAGGCGGTCAACCTGACCCGGACGCTCAAGGCCTATCAGGAGGCGGGCTGCATGGTCATCGGCCTCGCCGCCGACGGCGACGTGTCGCTGCCCGAGATCAGCCTGGCCGACGGTCCGCTGGTCGTGGTGATCGGATCCGAGGGCAAGGGCTTGAGCCGGCTGGTCGCGGAGACCTGTGATCAGCTGGTGTCGATCCCGATGCACAGCCAGCTCGAGTCGCTCAATGCCGGTGTCGCGGGCGGTATCGCCCTCTACGAGATCGCCCAAAGGCGGGCGTAGTCGCCTCGTGACTCGCTCGCGGGCGGTGCGGATCCTCACCGGCGTCACGGTGTGGATGCTGGCCGCCGTGGGTTCCTGGGTCCTCCTCTTCACCCATCACCATCGCGACATGGTGCTCGGCGGGCACCAGGTCGTGGTGACGCCGACCTTCGACCCGTACGCCGTGCTCCGGATGGGTCCGTACATCCCCGATGTGCGCATCCCGACGGGCGGTCGGATCGGTGTCTCCATCCTGGTGGAGAAGACGACGGCGGACTCGACCTCCACCCTCGTCGAGCGCTATGCCCTGATGGCTGCCCGCCCCGATCCGGAGATCAGGCGAGTCACCGACCAGATCGCCGACATGGCGATCACCGACGCGATGCGCGCAGCCGCGATCGGCCTGCTCCCGATCGGCCTCTGGGTGTTGATCGGGCCCGAGCGTCGTCGCCAGTTGATGCACCCGACACGACACGTCGCAGCGACGGCAGGCATCGCCATCGTGGGAATCGGCGTACTGGCGTGGCAGCCGTGGCTGCCGAAACCGGAACAGAGCCAGGCGGCGCAGTGGATCCCGTTGTCCCAGGCAGTGCCGGGCGTCTCGGTGCCGACCGAGCTGCGGTCGGTGCAGGTCGAAGGCGGCCTGCTCACGAACGAGACCGAATTCCTGGTGCGCAGCGCCCTGCGGGTCTTCGCGGAGTCCAAGACCTACTACAGCGATCTCACGGCAAGGGTGGCGACCGTCGCGGACCGGATTCGCCAACCGGTGGAGGGCGACACCGTCGCGTTGCTGATCAGTGATCGTCACGACAACATCGGGATGGACCTGGTGGCTCGTGCGATCGCCCTTGCCGGCAAGGCGACCGTGGTGATCGATGCCGGCGACGACACCTCGTCGGGGCAGTCGTGGGAGTCCTTCAGCCTGGAATCGCTCGACGACGTCTTCCATGACTTCCCGGTGCGTCTCTTCGTGGCGGGCAATCACGACAACGGCGGTTTCGTCGCCAGCTATCTCGAGAAGGCCGGCTGGACGCATCTCGACGAGAAGGTGAGCACTCCCTTCGGCGGCGTACGCATGATCGGCATCGACGACCCGCGCGCCAATGCGCTCGTCGATCCGGCGAACACCGATCCCGGCAACTTCGCCAAGGTCACCCAGCAGTTGTCCGACCGGGTCTGCGCGGACGCCGAGGCCGGCGACCGGATCGACACGGTCGTCGTCCATTCCGCGACCATGGCCATGCCGGCGCTCGACCGCGGCTGCACCGACCTGATCCTGGCCGGTCACCTGCACGTCCAGGTCGGCCCCGACCGGATCGTCGGGACCAACGGCGCCGTCGGTTACCGGTACACCAACGGCACCACCGGTGGCGCGACCTACTCCTTCGCGATGGGCAGCTCGCTCCAGAAGACCGCCGAGGTCACCCTCGTCACCTGGCGCAAGGGGCATCCGGTGGGCATCCAGCCGGTCTCCATCGACACCAAGGGGCAGATCACCGTCAAGCCCTATGTGCCGCTCGACTACAGGCCCGCTTCCTGAGCCGCGTGAGAGAATCGAACTCTCGACATTCGCATTACAAGTGCGACGCTCTGCCATCTGAGCTAACGCGGCGCGCACCCTCTCAGGCGCGATCCCCGAGTCTAGTGGTCCCCGTCTTGCGGCTCTGTGCCCGGACCGGCTGGCACCGCAGGGGGGGTCTTTTCACTCCGGATTTCACCCTCTATCCGCAGTTTGCGGGACCTTCGAGGGGGTAGCGTCGTTGTAGCAACGTGTAAGCCAAATCACATCGAAGGGTCCCGGAGGTGCGCATGCGAGACAGGAGATGGGTACGGCCACGGCTTGTTCTTGCCTTGATGGTCGGCGCCGCCCTGGCTCTGTCGGCCGCGCCGGCGGCGCAGGCGTATCCGTCGACGGTCTGCTCGGTGTCGGTGACTCCGCGGCATCTCGTCGGTGGCAAGACGATCACGGTCACCGGCACCTCCAACGAGGACACGGCCTGGACCTTCAAGCTGAAGAGGTCCGGCACCACGGTCGCGACCGCCCAGGGACACGGGCGCACGTTCACGCATGTCTTCAGGACGCCCAAGGTCGGCAAGCGGGCCAACCTGACCCTCCAGTCGTCGTGCGGCGGTGATGTCACCGTCGTGACCGACCCGCCGTCGACCGGCACGGGTGGCGGCGGTCACCACCACAACAACGGTGGCCCCAAGCACCACAGCGGCGGGGGCGTCCTGCCCAATACCGGCGGCCCGGCCCTGTGGCTGGCGCTCCTCGCGGCCGCGCTGATCGGCGGCGGTGCGACCGTCGTACGGCGGCAGCGGCGTACGGCGCCGGTCAGAGCCTCTCGGCGGTGAACTGGGGTCGCGGGTTCGCGATCGCGTCCTGTGCGGCGATGAGCTGCAGCTCGCGCTCGCCCGATTCCAGGGTGAGCGAGAGCAGGTCGTAGACGCTGGAGACCGTGCGCTCGAGCGCGGTCTGCGGTGAGTCGGTGGCGAGCAGGTGCGCGGTGAAGAGTGCCGCGGTCACGTCGCCGGAGCCATTGGCCTTCATCGGCAGCCGTGGTGTCGCCACCAGCCAGGCCTCGCCGTCGCGGACGGCGAGCATCTCCAGCGTGTCCGGCGCGGCATCGGGACGTAGGACCGAGGTGACCAGGACGGTGCGCGGGCCCATCGCCCGGGCCGCGTCGACCGACTTCAGGGTCTCCTCGAGGGTGTGCGGCTCGGTATCGGTCAAGAATCCCAACTCGAACTGGTTGGGCGTGATCAGGTCTGCCTTGGGTACGACGCGGTCGCGCAGCAGGACCGGGATGTCCGGGTGTACGAAGCAGCCGCTGGTGGCATTGCCCATGACCGGATCGCAGGCATAGATCGCGTCCGGGTTGGCGGCCTTGACCCGGTCGACCGCGTCGAGGATGACGCCGCCGATGTCGGCACCGCCCTGGTAGCCGGAGAGCACCGCGTCGATCTTCGGGAAGGCGCCGCGCTCCTCGACTCCGGTGATCACCTCGCGTACGTCGTCCGCGGGGAGGACCGGGCCGCGCCAGGCGCCGTACCCGGTGTGATTGGAGAAGTTCACGGTGTGCACGGGCCAGACCTCGACACCGACGCGCTGCAGCGGGAAGACCGCGGCGGAGTTGCCGACGTGACCGTAGGCCACCGAGGACTGGATCGACATGATCTGCATGGCCAGATCCTCTCGCAACGGGGCCTTCCCACGCGAAACTAGAACTTGTTACAGTTGCCGGCATGGCGAAGCAGCAGTTCAGCAATGAGGCCGACTACGTGGTCGTGGGTTCGGGCAGCTCCGGCAGCGCGGTCGCCGGCCGCCTCGCCGAGGCCGGGCACAGCGTGATCCTGCTCGAGGCGGGCAAGAGCGACGAGCAGTTCCTGATCAAGAAGCCCGGCATGATCGGCCCGATGCACGCCGAGCCCAAGATCAAGAAGCTCAACGACTGGGGCTACTACTCGACCCCGCAGAAGCACATCCTCGACCGCACGATGCCCGCTCCGCGCGGCAAGGTCGTCGGCGGCTCCAGCTCCGTCAACGGCATGGTTTACGTGCGCGGCAACCGCGCCAACTACGACTCCTGGGCGGCCGAGGGCAATGTCGGCTGGGACGCCGACAGCGTGAACGCGTCGTACAAGAAGATGGAGGACTTCGAGGGCGGCTCCGACGACTACCGCGGTGCCGGCGGTCCGATCCGGATCACCCGCAACAAGTTCCCGCAGGAGGGCACCCTCCAGTTCATCGAGGCGGTCTCCGACACCCTCGACGTGCCGGTTCTCGAGGACTACAACGGTGCCTCGCAGGAGGGCATCTCGCGGATGCAGCAGAACGCGGCCGAGGGCCTGCGCTACAGCGCCTCCCGCGGCTACGTGCACAACCTGGCGCCGGCCAGGCTGGAGCTGCAGAGCGAGGTGCTGGTCACCCGTGTCGTCATCGACAACGGCCGCGCGGTCGGCGTCGAGGTCCGCGACAAGAAGGGCGGCACCCGCGTCGTCCGGGCCGGCAAGGAGGTCATCCTCTCCGCCGGCTTCATCGGATCACCGCAGATCCTGATGCTCTCCGGCATCGGCCACGCGCAGCACCTGCGCGACAACGGCATCGAGGTCGTCGCCGATCTGCCCGTCGGTGACAACCTGCACGACCACCTCTTCCACGCGATGACCTTCCACGCGACCTCGGCCAAGATGAAGGGCAATGCCTTCTTCTTCGCGAAGGGCATCGCCAAGGAGGTCATGCGTCCGGGTTCGACCTTCCTGGCCAATTCGGTCTTCGAGTCCGTCGGCTTCGTCCGTACGTCGGCCGCGACCGATGTGCCCAACCTGCAGCTGCACCTGCTGCCGTGGGCCTACGTCTCGCCCAACCAGGACGCGCCGATCCGTCACAACGTCGACCCGCGTACGGCACTGACGGTGCTGGTCTCGATGATCTACCCGAAGAGCCGCGGCACCATCCGGCTGGCCTCGGGCGACCCGCTGGCCAGCCCGCTGATCGACTACAACTACCTGGACGACAAGGCCGACCTCGACGTTCTCGACGAGGGCTCCCGGATGACCCGCGAGATCATGGCCAATGCCGCCTTCAAGGGCTCCGTCAAGGAGGAGATCCACCCCGGTGTCGGGCTTCAGGGCCAGGCGCTGCGCGATGCGATCCTCAACCGAGCCACCTCGATCTACCACGGAGTCGGCACCTGTCGCATGGGCGTCGACGAGCTCGCCGTGGTCGGACCCGACCTCAAGGTCCGCGGTGTCGAGGGCCTGCGGGTCGTCGACGCCTCGATCATGCCGTCGATCACCGGCGGCAACACCAATGCACCCGCGATCATGATCGGCGAGCGGGCCGCACAGTTCATCCTCCAGGGAGCCTGACATGGCAGCACTCACCCGGCCGGCATCGGCGACCGATGCCCTTCTCGGCAAGCTCACCTCGATGGTGGTCTCCACCAGCGGGCGCACCTACCCGCTCACCGAGGTCTACACGGGTGAGAAGATCCTCGACCTGCCCCAGTCGAGTCCCGAGGACGTCGAGACGGCGTACGAGCGGGCGCGTGCCGCCCAGCAGATCTGGGCGTCGTGGCCGCTGAAGAAGCG
>JASLCW010000175.1 GCA_030151765.1 Marmoricola sp. | reverse complement strand
CGCCCGGGTCAGCGGCGCCCCCGGCCGCGGCCGTACGACGGCCAGGACGATCGCGAAGAAGACCATGCCCACCACCGGGCCCGGGAAGCTCACCCCGGCGAGGCGCACCAGCCCCTCTCCCGCGAGCTGGCATCCGAGGAGCGCGAGGATGCCGGCAAGGAAGCCCGGACGGGACTCAGGCATCGCCGGCCGCGGCGTCCGCCCGCGCCGCCTCCCAGCGGTCGATGCCCTCGGTGATGATGGCATCGAGGACGCGGGCGACCCGGTCCACCTCGAGACCCGGGACGTGCCTGGCCATCCGCTGGGCGATCTCGAGTTCCCGGGCAGGATCGCGGTCGACGTGACCGCCCTGGGGCTTGTAGCCCTGCACCGCGGCGGTCAGTGCGAAGCGGCGGGCGAGCAGCTGAGCGAGCTCGTCGTCCAGTAGGTCGATCTGGCCGCGGAGGTAGGACCGAGGCTCGTCGCCCGGCCACACCATGTGCACGTCGGGAGACTTCTCCTCGTTCATCGAGCCGTCGGTCAGCTCCAGCTCGATCAGTCCGTGGCGGTGGTAGAAGCCGCGTGCCGGCTCGTTGCTCGCGAAGACCCAGAGCCCGAAGCCGCCGGGACGCAGGGACTTGGCTAGGTCGAGCAGGGCCGATCCGACACCGGAGCCCTGACGGTCGGGACCGACGTACAGCGAGTCCAGCCAGTCGGCCTTGAGAACCGCGAAGCCCGCCGTACCCAGGTCGTCCTCGGCCACCCAGACCTCGCGCTCGTGCGGGTCGTCGAGATTCCAGCGGGCCACGTAGGCGCGGACCTCGTCGGCGCTGCGGACCACCGGCGGCATCGCCGGTACGGCGTCCGAGCGGGTGGCGAGGTAGAGCTCGGCCAGATCGGCGAGGTCCTCGGCCGCCGCCGGACGCAGCCGCAACTCGTCAGCCATCGCGGATCACGTCCAGGGCATGTGCCAGGTCCGCCGGGTAGGGCGACTCGTAGGTGACGTACTCCCCCGTCTCCGGGTGCTCGAAGCCCAGCTTCACCGCGTGCAGCCACTGCCGTTCAAGATCGAGGCGACGAGCCAGCGTGGGATCGGCGCCGTAGGTGAGGTCTCCGACGCAGGGATGCTTCAGCGCCGCCATGTGCACCCTGATCTGATGGGTGCGCCCCGTCTCCAGGTGAACCTCGAGCAGCGAGGCGAAGCGATGCGCCTCGAGCGTCGAATAGTGAGTGATGCTGTGCTTGCCGTCCTGACGCACCGCGAACTTCCAGTCCGACGTGTTGTGCCGCCCGATCGGCGCGTCGATGGTGCCCTCGAGCGGATCCGGATGTCCCTGGACGAGCGCGTGGTAGGTCTTGTCGACGGTACGGCGCCGGAAGGCGTTCTTGAGGACCGAGTAGGCGTGCTCCCCCTTGCAGATCACCATGACGCCCGACGTACCGACGTCGAGCCGCTGCACGATGCCCTGCCGCTCGGAGGCACCACTCGTCGCGATCCGGACTCCGGCCGCACGCAGGTGACCCACGACGGTCGGGCCCGTCCATCCCATCGAGGGGTGTACGGCGACGCCCACAGGCTTGTCGATGACCACGATCGCGTCGTCCTCGTGGATGATCCCGACACCCTCGACCAGCGAGGGCACCACCTCGAGAGGGTCCGACTCGACCGGGATCTCGACTTCGAGCATGCTGCCCGGAAGCAGCCGGTCGGACTTGGCACCGGCGCTCCCGTCGACGCTCACCAGGCCCTGGGCGATCAGCTCGGCGGCACGGGTCCGGGAGAGCCCGAACATCTTCGCCAGCCCGGCATCGAGCCGCTCACCCGCGACGCCTTCGGGGACCAGCAGAGTTCGATGATCGGTCACTGCGCCTCCTTCGTCGGCGCAGCAACCCAGGCCGCGGTACTGGATCGTTCGCTCGCAAGCTCGCTCACGGGGCTATTTTTGCGTACTGCCGTCGAGCTTGATGCCGCGCAGGGCGAGGATCACGATCAGGACCGCCGCGATGTTGATGCAGATGTCGGCCACATTGAAGATCGGCCAGTGCGGCAGGGCGATGAAATCGACGACGTGCCCGCGGAAGACACCCGGCTCCCGGAAGATGCGGTCGATCAGGTTGCCGACGATGCCGGCGAGGAGCAGACCCAGTGCGCAGGCCCAGCCCAGGGAGCGGGTGCGCACGATGAACCAGCACACGACGCCGGTCGCGATCACCGCGATCACCGAGAAGATCTCGGTGTGCGAGGTGCCGGTGCTGAAGGCCGCCCCCGGGTTCCGGGCGAGCTCGAACTGCAGGAGGTCGCCGATCACCTGCTTGGGCGGCTGGCCGGCGAGGCGGTGCACCGCGAGTGCCTTGGTGATCTGGTCGAGCGCGATCGCGAGATCGCCGAGGACGAAGGCGAGCAGGATCGCGCGCGGCGACCCGGCCCGGAGCTGAGCAGGCATGGCTGGTGGTTCCTGAATGCTCAGCGACGTTCCTCGCGCTGCTTGCAGGTCATGCACAGGGTCGCTCGCGGAAAGGCCATGAGGCGATTCTTCCCGATCGGGTTGCCGCAGTTCTCACAGACCCCGTAGGTGCGATCCGCGATCCGCTGCAGGGCGTGCTCGGACTGGGCGAGCATGTCCCGGGCGTTGTTGGCGATCGTCATCTCCTGGTCGCGCTCGAAGGTCGCCGAGCCGACATCCGCCTGGTCGTTGCCGGCACCCTCGCCGGTGCCGCTCATCATGCCGGCGAGCTCGACCTCGGCCTCGCTCAGCTCATCGGTCAGCCGGACGATGTCGGCCTGCAGCGCGGCCTTGACCTCGGCCAGTTCGGCCTTGGTCCACGGGTCCTCCTGCTCGAGGACGACCAGCTTCGCGGGCGCGGTCTTCTTCGCGGGCGCGGTCTTCTTCGCCGGCGCGGCCTTCTTCGCCGGCGCGGCCTTCTTCGCCGGCGCCGTCTTCTTCGCCGGCGCTGCCTTCTTCGCCGGCGCAGCCTTCTTCGCCGGCGCCTTGGCCACGGCCTTCTTCGCGGGAACGGCCTTGGCGGCCGTCTTCTTCGCCGTCGTCTTCTTGGCGGCTGCCTTCGTGGCCGGTGTCGCCTTCTTCGCCGGGGCCGCCTTCTTGGCGACCACCTTCCGGGCAGCCGCACCCGCACGACTGACCAGGGAACGCCTGGATGTGGATGCCATCGTCTACAGCCCCGTTCGCACTCGCGATCTTCGTGACCGGGATCACCCCGATGCACGCGGTGGGCGCGAGGATACGGGGCAGACGAGAGCCCCTTCAACTCGCCATGCCGAAAACTGCTTCCGGGTCCGCACCCGGGTCATGGCAGAATGTGAGCGCTGCACAGCCGTGATGGGGCCATCACCCCGGAGCCGTCGGAAGAACACCCCCACCCGCCAGGTGGGCGGCCACTAGAACCGACCGCAGCGAGCAACGAGAGGGTCGGGCGCGCCCCCGCCCGGGAAAAAAGGGGGTTGCGCGGGGTAGCCGGCCCCGCCGGCGCCGCCCGAAGGTTTGGTTACCACCCCCGAAGGTCCCCCCCGGTAGGCGGAACCCCCC
>JASLCW010000161.1 GCA_030151765.1 Marmoricola sp. | reverse complement strand
TCGCGGTGCTCGGGTCCAACGGCTCCGGCAAGTCGCACTTCCTGCGCTTGCTCGCCGCCGGAGGCAGTCGTCCCGAGGCCGAGCACCTGCCCGTCGAGGACATCGTCATCGACCCTGTCGGCCACACCGGCCTCGCCCGGCTGGGTGCCCGGGTGCGCCCCGGATGGTTCGTCCAGACCCATGCCCACCCGGAGCTACGCGGGCGGACCCTGCTGGAGATCCTGCACCGCGGCGACTCGCATCGTGCCGGGATGGGGCGCGAGGAGGCAGGTCGCGCGCTCGACCGGTACGAGCTCGCGCACGCCGCCGAGCAGACCTTCGACTCGCTCTCGGGCGGTCAGCAGGCGCGCTTCCAGATCCTGCTCCTGGAACTCTCCGGAGCGACGCTGCTGCTCCTCGACGAGCCGACCGACAACCTCGACGTGGAGAGTGCGGAGGCGCTCGAGGCCGGTATGGACGCCTTCGACGGCACGGTTCTCGCGGTCACCCACGACCGCTGGTTCGCCCGCGGCTTCGACCGTTTCCTGGTCTTCGGCTCCGACGGCTCTGTCTACGAATCCGGCGAGCCGGTGTGGGACGAGGGCCGCGTCGACCGGCTCCGCTGAAATGTCCCTTATCCGTCCACAGCGCGCATCTGGTGCAGGTTGTCCACAGGCGGGTCCTCGGTCCATCGCCGCTCGTCACGTCGCTGTCTAGCGTGAATCGCCAAGCTGCCTTGGCATTGCCGCCGATCTCGCTGATACTCGAGGAGTGTTCACCGTGGACTCACAGACCATCACGACCATCGTCACCCTTGCCGGGCTGATGATCGCGGTGACACGCATGAGCACCAAGCGCCTCGAGGAGCGGATCGACAACCTCAAGGTCGAGCTGACCGCCGGGTTTGATGCCAAGCTCGGTAATGTCCAGACGGGCTTGGGTGAGCGGATCGGCAAGGTCGAGGCCGAGGTCGCGGCCGTGAAGGCGAATGTCGCGGAGCTGAAGGTGACCGTCGACCGCATGGACGACCGGCTCTACGATCTCGCCACCGGTCGGCGCACACCGCTGATCGTCGCCAACCGCTGATCTGCCCGAGCCCGCACCGCCTCGGTGCCGAGCACGCCGTAACGTGTGCTCGTGAATCCGAAGGCCCCAGCGACCGTCGTACCGGCGCCGCTGCTGGTGCTCGGAGGCATCGTCTCGGTGCAGTTCGGCGGCGCACTTGCGGCGCAGCTGGTGCCCGAGATCGGCGCCGGCGGCGCGGTCCTGCTGCGGGTCGGCTTCGCGGCGCTGGTGTTGCTGCCCCTCGCGCGGCCCCACTGGAAGGCGCACGGGCGAAGCGACTGGCTGACCGCGGTCGGCTTCGGCCTGGCGCTGGGCCTGATGAACTGGAGCTTCTACGGCTCGCTGGCGCACCTGCCTCTGGGCGTGGCGGTCACGGTTGAATTCCTCGGCCCACTGATCCTGACGACGGCGCTGTCGCGGCGCCCGGCGGACTTCCTGGCGGTTCTCGCCGCCGGCCTCGGGGTGGTGCTGATCTCCCGCGCGCTGACCGCCCCCTGGGGCACGATCAGCTGGACCGGCATCCTGCTGGCGCTGATCGCGGGCGGCTGCTGGGCGGCGTACATCCTGATGAGCGGGCGCACCGGCGCGGCCTTCCCGGGGTTGGAAGGCCTGTCCGTCGCTCTGCTGGTCGCCACCGTCGTCGTGTTGCCGGCAGGCCTCGCGAGCATGCCGTCCTGGACCGGCGAGCACGTGGCGAAGGGCATCGGGCTGGCGCTCCTGTCCTCGCTGCTGCCCTATTCGCTCGAGCTGATCGCCCTGCGCCGGATGCATCCGCGGGTCTTCGGCATCCTGCTCAGCCTGGAGCCGGCCGCGGCCGCTCTGGCCGGCCTGCTCGTCCTCGGCCAGCATCTCTCCCTGCTGCAGGTCCTCGGCCTGGTGCTGGTCGTCAGCGCGAGCACGGTCGTGATGAGCGCGAGCCGGCAGCCGGCATCGGTGGAGGAGATGGGCGCGGGCGCCTGATCAGGCGCAACGGGCGAAGGCCGCGAGTGCGTCGGGCCCGAGCGTGAGGTGCAGCCGCAGGCCGTCATGGGTCACCGTGGCGGACTTCAGGTCGGCCGGGAGGGGCAGCGGCGGCCGCACCGTTCGTGTGGTGAGGGCGTCCGCGAAGGCGCCGCCCGTCATCGTGCGGACGACGGACACGGGCACCTCGAAGCCGCCGACGACGGCCTTCTCGGGAGTGAGCACGATCGAGTCGTCCGCCACCGAGAGTGCGTAGTCCAGGCGGACCGGCGCACCCGCAACGGTCACGGTGACACCGAGCCGGTCGCCGTCGGCCGACAACGCGACCTCGCCGTACTGGTCGGCGATCTCGGCGGGGAGCTGCCTGCGCATCACCGACCAGGGCACCTGGGCGTCGACGGTCGCGGTCCGGGCGGTGAGGCCGTGCCGGAAGCCGACATCGCTCAGGTGGACACCGACGCGCGCTCCCTCGACCCGCGTGGACACGTCCGCTGCCGGCAATCGCCCGCGAGCCACGTCGTACGTCAGGGGAAAGCCGTGGGCGGTGGCGTGGATGTCGCCGTGCCTCTGGTCGCCGAGGGCGCACGCGGTCGCGCTCGCGACACGGTGATTCGCGACTTGGTGGACGACCACCTCGAGGATGCCGAGGGCGAGCAACAGCACCACGACGGCTGCGATGATCCGGCGCACAGCTTCCCCCTCGACTCGTTGGGAAGAGTCTGGGGCACGGCTTGGCAGCTTTGGTTGTGAGCCGCCTCACAGCATGGCAGGGTCTGTTCATGGAGCAGCCCACCTTCCTCGACGATCGACTCGCCCACTGGACGAGCGCCACCCCTGACGCCGAAGCGGTCACCTACCTCGCCCGGACGTGGACCTGGGCTCAATGGGAGAACCGGGTACGCCGCCTGGCCGGTGCGCTCGCGGATCTCGGGATCGGCCGCGGCGATGTCGTCGGCAGCCTCGACAAGAACCACCCGGCCACCGTCGAGCTCACCTTCGCCGCCGCCTCGCTGGGTGCCGCCACCGCGATCTTCAACTGGCGGCTGGCCGGTGACGAGGTCGACTACGCGGTCAACGACTCCGGCGCCCGGGTGCTCGTCGTGGGCACCGAGCTGATGCCCTTGGTGGAGCGGATCCGTGAGCAGCTGCCCGCGGTGGAGCACGTCGTCGAGGTCACCCCGGACGGCGCGGAGGGCGACCCGTACGAGGCACTCCTGGCGGGCGCGCAGCCGCGGGGGAGGGACGCCGGCACCGACCCCGAGGATCCGTGCCTGGTCATGTACTCGTCCGGTACGACGGGCCGCCCCAAGGGGGTGATGCTCACCCAGCGCAACATCATCGAGCACACCGTGAACGCCCATGACGGCTGGGAATTCGACCCCGGCGACAAGAACATGGTCTCGATGCCGCTCTTCCACG
Organism: Marmoricola sp.; assembly: GCA_030151765.1. Classification (GTDB taxonomy): domain Bacteria; phylum Actinomycetota; class Actinomycetes; order Propionibacteriales; family Nocardioidaceae; genus Marmoricola. The sequence goes on along the minus strand of JASLCW010000161.1, from coordinate 2,200 downwards.
TCGGCGGCACGTCGTACATCCAGCAGGGCATCCACGACGGTGTGCCGACGGTGATGACCCGCGAGGCCGACGGTGCCTCACTGGCGGGCGCGATCCTGGCCGGCGCCAACCGCACCTTCCTGGTGCCTGCGGTGCTCGCCCAGGTGCTGCAGTCGGGTCCCGACGCGATCGCCCTCTTCGGCAAGCTCAAGACCTATTGCTACGGCGCCTCGCCGATGCCGCTGCCCCTGCTCCGGGCCGCGATGGATGCGTGGCCGCAGACCGAGTTCATCCAGGTCTACGGGCTGACCGAGGTCTGTGGAGTGATCACCCACCTGATGCCCGACGACCACCACGAGGCCTTGGCCACGGGGAACGAGCACCGGCTGGTCAGTGCCGGCAAGCTGATCCCGCGCGCCGAGCTGAAGGTCGTCGACCCGGCCACGCTGGAGGAGCTCCCGACCGGCGAGCACGGCGAACTCTGGTTCCGTACGCCGCAGCTCATGAAGGGCTATCTCAACCGTGACGACGCGACGCGCGAGGTCATCACCGAGGACGGCTGGTTCCGCTCGGGCGACATGGGCAAGGTCGATGCGGACGGCTACGTCTACGTCGAGGACCGCCTCAAGGACATGATCATCAGCGGCGGCGAGAACATCTACTCGCCCGAGATCGAGCGGGTCCTCGCCGAGCACCCGGCGGTCATGGAGGTCGCGATCATCGGCGTACCGGACGACACCTGGGGTGAGTCGGTCAAGGCGGTCGTCTCCCTCAACCCCGGAGCGAGCGCCACTGAGGCGGAGCTGATCGACTGGTGCCGCGAGCGGCTGGCGCACTACAAGTGCCCGAAGTCCGTGGACTTCCTGGAGGCGCTGCCGCGCAATCCCACGGGGAAGATCCTCAAGCGCGACCTGCGGGCGCCGTACTGGAGCGATCGCGATCGTGCTGTGTGAAGGCTCCGCGGTCACTCCCCTTCGGTCGTGCACACGGTTCACCTGGCGATCACACCGAGTTCGGTGTGATCGGTGGGCAAAGGGTGTGATCGGACGACCGGTAGGCCTCCCGCCGACCCCATGAACAACACGAGCATCAGGGGTGGCTGAGGATCATGCATCTTCGACCAAGAACATGCGGAATAACGGTCATCTAGGGGCAATGTGCATGATCTTGGCGGAGGCGCGGCCGGTGACCCGGGAAATTGCCGCAACCGGATGCCGGCCCGCCCTCGTCGCTGCTGCTTTCGTCGGTGACCACCGCAGACCGTGAGCCGCCGGCGGCGGGCGGCGGAAGTAGCCGGGCGCCGTCTTCTGTCTACGGTGCTTCCTTCGCCGCCTCGATGTAGAGCGTCATCTTCTTGAGGAGCCGGTTGAGGGTGGTGAGCTCGCGGGCGGTCAGTGCGGTTGCGGCATCGTTCTCGGCCTGACCGCGCAGGTTCATCGCGGCGCGCCAGATCTGCACGCCCTCACGGGTGGCCTCGACGTCGACGCGGCGGCGGTCGTCCTTGCCGGGGATGCGCTTGATCCAGCCCTTCTTCTCCATCGAGTCGAGGCGACCGGTCATGCCGGCGTTGGAGACCTTGGCCGATTCGGCGAGTTCGGTGGGAGAGGCTTTGCCGGGGGTATCGCGGATCATCAACGCGTGCAGGGTGCTGTACTCGAAATCCTGCAGCCCGACCTCGGCGACGGCCGTCTTCGTGGTGGTGTCGAACCACCGGACGATCTCGCCGACCCGGACGGTCATCGCCTCGACGGCATCGTCGAAAGGCTCGTCCAGCGCCCAGTGGTCACGCCAGCGTTCGACGTGCAGGTCAGCGGCATCCTTCGGCATGGTTCGAGTCTAGTCATCTTTTAATTCGTTGACGAATAGTTCGCTAACGAAATATATTGCTCGCATGTCCACGACAGACCACGCGATGCGCCACCCGAACTATCGCTGGCTGGTCACCGGTACGACGATCAACAGCCTGGGCAATGCGATCTCTCCGATCGCCCTGGCCTTCGCGGTGATCGACCTCGGCGGCTCGGCCACCGATCTCGGCATCGTCGTCGCCGTCTACGCACTGGCGGACGTACTCGCCGTGCTCGGCGGGGGCGTCCTCGGCGACAGGCTGCCGCGCAGTCTGATGATGCGGGTCTCCAACGCGCTCGCCGGCCTGATCCAGGCCTTCGTCGCGGTCGCGCTGATCGCGGGATGGGCCTCGATCCCCTTCCTCGCGGTCGCC
>JASLCW010000070.1 GCA_030151765.1 Marmoricola sp. | reverse complement strand
GTCGACTCCGGCCTCGACAAGGACTGGCTCTGGGAGGACTGGGAGGACGCCCTCGACCCCGACAGCGTCGACGTCGAGGACTGCCGCTGGACCCCCTGCTACGACTGCGTAGTCTGCCCGGAGATGGCGACCGACATCCAGATCGGCCCCACGGGGCAGAGGCTGCTGCCCCTCTCGGTCGTCTGAGTCGAGTGGTGCGCAACGAGCAACGCCTTCCCACCCGTACGCCGGAGTCCCGGGCCTTCGCCCAGCGTGTGCAGCAGGTCATGGCCTCGTGCGCCCGGCTCAATGCGCTGCCCTTCGACGACCTGGACGGGCGGAAGGTGCTGCTGGCGGAGATCTTCGACGGGCCGGTGCCCGAATCGCTGTCGATCCTGCCGCCCTTCTACTGCGACTACGGACTAGGTGCGACTTTCGGCGAGAAGGTCTTCATCAACCAGGGCTGCTACTTCCTCGACCTCGGCGGGATCACGATCGGGGACCGGACGATGATCGGGCCGGGAGTGACGCTGTCCACCGCCGGGCATCCGGTCGAGCTCGCTGAGCGTTACGACTTCCTCACCCACGCCCCGATCGTGATCGAGGAAGACGTGTGGATCGGTGCCGGCGCCACGATCTCGCCCGGGGTGAGGATCGGGCGCGGATCGGTCGTCGGCGCGGGCACGGTCGTCGCGTCCGACGTACCGCCGATGAGCGTGGTCACCGGGAGCAGCTACGTGGAGCGTCGCCGCATCGAGAACTGAACGGGTCGAGTGCGCAAGTGGGTGCCATAACCCCCGTTTGCGCACTCGACCTGCAAATTGACTGCAATGCTGGCGAGATGAACCGCGATCTGGGCGTCGCTGTCGCGCTGATGGGCTTTTCGGCCGCGATGTGGTTCGCCTGGCTCGGGTGGGCGAATGCGAATCACGGCATCGAGGGCTACAAGCCGGGGCCCTACGCCACCTGGCAGGTCAGCGGCTGCGCTGTGTCGATCGGCCTGGCGACAGTGATCGCCTTTCTCTGCATGCGGCAGAAGTGGCTCGGCGTGGCCCTTGCACCCCTCGCGGCAGTGGCGTTCGCTGTGCCGCTGACCTGGGATGCTTCCGAGGACAGAACGGGTCTGTATCTGATCCTTACCTTCGAGGTCGTGGTGGGCGGAACGATCGGTCTGGCGACCCTGCTCGCGATCGCGGCGGCCGTGCAACTGGCGTGGCGGGACCGCGCGGGACGGTGACTCAGAGTCCGGCGGTGGCCCGAGCTGTACGCCGCAACTCCGCGCGTACGACGTCGCCGGGGATCCCGGCCCGGGCGAGTTCGGCCGCGGAGCGGACCAGTCCCGCGATGAGCAGGATCCGGACGCGGACCAGGTCCGGAGTGCCCGTGAGCAGGGGAGTGAGGGTCGCGTAGAGCTCGCGGTGCTGTGCGCCGATCTGCTCCCGGACATCCTCGGGAAGGTCGTCCATCTCACCGGAGGCGGCGACGAGGGCGGCGTGCTCGTCGTCCAGCATGAAGTCGAGCTGTACGTCGAGCCACCGGTCGAGGCGTACGGCGGGGGAGCCCTCCGTGGAGACGGCCTCGCGACTGGCGTCGACGAGCGGCGCCATCGTCAGCTGGAACCAGCGCTGCACCAGATGGGCCTTCGTGGGGAAGTACCGGTACAGCGAGGTACGGCGCAGTCCCACCTCGTCGGCGATGTCTCCGAGCGAGACCTGCCGGACCCCCTGCGCCCCGAAGAGCCGGCGGGCGGCGTCGATGACCGCGGCCTCCTGTTGCGCCACGTGCTCGGCGAGGGTGGGGGCATTGATCCGGGGCATGGTCAAGCCACGGTAGCGCCCGCACGCTCCAGGACGACGTGACGATCGGCCAGTGCCGCCTCCGTGTCGTCGTGGGTGACGAGCAGCGTCGCGGTGCCGAGGCGCGCCGCCTCGTCGAGGAGCAGGCGCATCACCTCCGCGCCCCTTGCCGGGTCGAGGGAGGCGGTCGGTTCGTCGGCGAGGAGCAGCGAGGGCTCCATCATCAGGGCACGGGCGAGTGCCACGCGCTGCCGCTCCCCGCCGGACAGCTCGCCGGGCCGGGCATCGAGTCGACCTTCGAGCCCGAGGCGGGCGAGCAACTCGCCGGCCCTGTCCCGCGCGCTCCGGTCCAGGCGGCGGTTGACGTGCGCGACGACCTCGACCTGCTGGCGGGCGGTCAGGGAGGGCAGCAGATTGGCCGCCTGGTAGACGATGCCGATCGACTGTCCACGCAGGCGGGTACGCGCGCGATCGGTCAGGCCGCTCGCGTCGACGCCGTCGATCTCGACGCGGCCCCGGTCGGGGCGGAGGAGCAGGCCGGCCACGGTGAGCAGGGTGGACTTCCCGGAGCCGGACGGCCCCGTGATCGCCAGGGTCTCGCCGTCGGCGACGGCGAGTTCGACACCGTCGAGGATCGGCCGTCGCTCGCGGCCGTCGGCGACGGTGACGGTGACATCGGTGAGGACGAGTGACATGGCTTTCCCTTTCAGTCGACCTGGCGCAGCGCGCCGGCCGGGTCGACGGAGGTGATGCGGCGTACCGCGGCGAGGCAGCCGAGGAGTCCGATGACGACGAGGAGCGAGACCGCGCCGAGGACGGGACCGGCCTCCAGGCGGAAGGGGACGGCGGTGCCCGAGATGGCCGCTCCGAGTGCGACGGCCAGGCCGCTCCCGATCGCGGTCGCCGTGACCAGAACGATCGCCATCTGTCCCAGCGCGTCCCGTACGACGTAGCCCGTCGATGCCCCCAACGCCTTCAACAGGGCGATCTGACGACGACGCTGGATCGTCCACACGGTGAAGAAGGCACCGACGATCAGGGCCGAGATCACCAGCAGGAAGCCGCGGATCATCGTCATCGTCTGGGTCTCGCCGGAATAGCCGGGGGAGCCGGCGTAGGCCGCCTTCTTGTTGAGTACGTCGGTCTCCGAGGCCTTCGCGACCTTGTTGAGTGTCGCGTCGGAGACATCGCCGTCCACGCGCAGGGCCACCGCGGAGTATCGGCCGCGGGCGTTGTCGCCGTAGAAGAGCCGCTGCCAGGTGGCGAGCTGGGTGATCGCGATGTCGACGTGGCCGTACGAGCCGGCATAGGTGAACCCGAGGACGGGGAGCTTGACCTCGCTGCCGGCGATGGTGAGCATGTCGCCGACCTTGATGCCCGTCGACTTGAGCTCGTCGCTCAGTACGAGCCCGGGCGGTCCGTCGAGCGCACGACGGGCGTCGGGACGGTTGCCGAGGAAGCTGTCCTTGTCCACACCGAAGAGCGCGATGCTCGCGGTCTTCCCGTTGCCGTCCTTGGCGTTGGCGAAGGACACGCCGATCGGGGAGGCCTCGATACCGGGTACCTCCTGCCAGGGGGCGAGATTCCTGTCGGTGAGCACCGAGCGGCTGAAGGTGCCGTTGGCGTTCGGTTCGAAGGCCAGATGGGTCAGGGGGAGCTGGCGCAGGCCCGAGATCCCGTCGTCGACGAGTCCGGCGGCCAGTCCCGTGAGCAGGGTGGTCATCAACGCCACCAGCCCGATCACCACACCGACCAGTGCGAACCTTCCGCGCGCGGCGCGCAGATCCCGCAGAGCGACGTACATTCCGATTCTCCGTCTTTTGATGACAACCTGTCGCTATGTTAGCGACAGGTTGTCGCAAACCCAAGAATCGCTAGTGTGACCTGATGCGCTTCGGGATCGTCCTGCTCACCGACCAGGCCTGGCCCGAGGCGGCCCCGCGCTGGCGAGCCGCCGAGGAGATGGGCTTCGACCACGCGTGGACCTATGACCACCTGGTCTGGGGTGGCCTGCCGAACTCGCCGTGGCGAGGGGCGCTGCCGACGCTGGCCGCGGCGGCGGGCGTGACCGGCACGATCGGCCTGGGCACGCTGGTGTCCGCGCCCAATCTGCACCATCCGTACCGGCTCTTCCGCGACGCGCAGGCACTCAGCGACATCGCCGGGGGGCGCTTCCGCCTCGCGGTCGGCACCGGCGGCGACGTCGACTCGCGGATCCTCGGCGCCGAGTCGCTCAGTGTGGGCGACCGGGTGGCGCGCTTCTTCGAATTCGTCGACCTCCTCGACCGGCTGCGGCACGAGGACCACGTCACGTACGACGGCCGCTGGTTCGACACCGACGATGCCCGGACGCTCCCCGGTGCGGACTTCCCGTTGATCGTCGCCGGCAACGGGCCTCGATCCGTTCGCCACGCCGCTCGTCGCGGCGACGCGTGGGTGACGACCGGGCCGGGAGGATCGATGACCCTCGAGGAATGGTTCGCCGGACTGGCGCGTGCCGCCGAGGTCTTCGATGCGAGCCTGGCCGAGGCCGGCCGCGCCGACGTTCCGCGCCTCGTCCAGGTCGACTCGACACCGCACATCGATACCGGCGAGACCCGCTACGCGCTACGCAGTGCGGACTTCTTCGCGGAGATCGCCGGCCGTCTCGACGAGCTCGGCTACACCGACATGGTGGTCGCGTGGCCGCGTGGCGACGAGCCCTACGCCGGCTCGGAGGCGGTGCTCGAGCAGGTCGCTTCCGAGGTCCTGCCGGGCCTGCGCTAGCGCTCCAGCGCGGCCAGCTCGTCCTCGATGTACTCCGGCTTCGAGACCGAGAGGCCGAGGATCAGCAACGGCACCGAGAGCGCGGTCAGCCCGAGCAGCGGCACCGTCCAGCCGCCGCTGAGCTGGTGGAGCGCGCCGAAGCCGAAGGGTCCGACCACGGAGATCAGATAGCCCACCGACTGGGTGAAGCCGGAGAGCGCGGCGGTGCCCTCCGGCGTACGTGCGCGCAGGCCGATCAGGGTGAGCACCATCGGGAAGGTGCAGGCCGCCGTACCGACGAGGATCGCCCAGACGACAGCACCCCGGTACGGCGCCAGGATCAGCCCGACGTAGCCGATCGGGTAGAGCACCACCAGGAACCAGAAGAGCGGCGCCTGACTCTTCAGCCGGGCCGCCAGTGAGGGGATCACCAGGGACAGCGGGATGCTGACCCCGGTGATCAGGCCGAGCAACAGGCCGGCGGTGTGCGCGGAGAAGCCGGCGTCGCGGTAGACATTGGCGAACCATCCGAAGAGCGCGTAGGCCTGCAGCGACTGCAGTCCGAAGACCAGTGCCATTCTCCGGCCGAGGCTGGTGCGGGCGACCTGACCGAAGCGGATCCCGGTCTCGGTGCGCTCGAGCGTGGAGTCGTGGCGGGACAGGAAGAGCCAGGGGAGTACGGCGGCGAGGGCCAGGAATGCCCACGCTCGCAGTCCGTCGCGCCAGTCGCCCAAGGCATCGCTGAGCGGGACCGTGAAGAGCGAGGCGCTGGTGAGGCCGATCGCCATCGCGGTCGTGTAGACGGCCGTCATCGTGCCGATCCGGTCGGGGAAGTGCAGCTTCACCAGTGAGGGCATCAGCACGTTGGCGGTCGCCATGCCGGCCAGTGCGAGCAGGCTGAGCAGGAGGAAGAGCGGGATGTCGTGCACGACGCTGCGCAGCCACAGTCCGCCGACCGCACAGAGCAGCGAGACCAGCGCCAGGCGGTGCGGCCCGACGACCGAGGCCAGGCGCGGGGTGAGGGCGCCGAAGGCGGCGAAGGCCAGCACCGGCAACGAGGTGAGTACGCCGGCGACCGCGCCGGACATGTGCAGCGCGTGGGTGATCTCGTCGAGGACGGGACCGACGCTGACGGCCGCGGGCCGGAGATTGAGGCTGAGTGCCACGACGCCGAGGACGACGAAGGCGGTGGCGGCGATTCGGCCGGGTCGGTGGTCACTCACCGGCAGATTCTTTCAGTGTCGGTGCCGCGTGCAAATCTTGGCCCCATGCGCCGGATCAGCGATGCGGAACGACGGGCCCGGGTGGGCGTGCGACAGCGGCTCTCCCCGGCGTACCGCGCCGCCGATGCGGTGACGGCCACCCGCTCGGTCGGCTTCCTGCACGCGACCGAGCCGGCCAATGTCCACCTCGCAATCGTGGCGCGCGCCGAGGTCACCCGCGAGCAGATCGATCACGCGCTCTTCGAGGAGCGCACCATCGTCCGGCAGCTGGCGATGCGGCGCACCGTCTTCGCCTTCTCACGCGAGCTCTTCCCGGCGGTCCGGGGCAGTGCGGCGGCCCGGGTCGCCGACCAGCTGGCGACCCGGCTGGCCAAGGAGGGTCAGGCCGGCGGTCTCGCCGACGACGGCGCGGCCTGGCTGGCGCGGGTCTGCGCC
>JASLCW010000060.1 GCA_030151765.1 Marmoricola sp. | reverse complement strand
GCCACGCGAGAGCGTGCGCGAGCGGAAGGCGAGGGCCCGCGGGATCTGCGCACGTACGACGGTCGCTCGTGCGCCCGGGATCCCCAGGGTGATGCCGTCCAGCCCGCCCGACGAGGTCGACACGAAGGCGGCACCGACCACGCGGGTGAGGATCTCCGGATGCCGGTCGGCCAGCGCCATCATCGTCATGCCGCCGATGGAGTGGCCGGCGAGCAGCAGCTTGCCCTCGGGAGCGACTCCCTCGATCAGCTCGGCCATGTCGTCGGCGAGGTGGTCGATCGTGCACTCCGGCTTCGGCACCGCGTCCGAGTCCCCGTGGCCGCGGTGGTCCCAGGTGACGATCCGGACACCGTGCCCGAACTCGTTGAGGAGATCGCGCACCTGGTAGTGCCAGTCCTGCTGGTTGAGGGTCCAGCAGTGCGCCAGTAAGATCGTCAGGGGTGCCTCGGGCGCGCCGTACACGGTGTAGCTCAGGCGGAGGCCGGCCGAGGTGTGGAAGGTCATCATCAGGTGTCCTCGTGGTCAGGCGGTGGTGAGTAGCGCGGTGGCGATGGCGGCGAGGCCCTCGCCGCGTCCGGTCAGGCCGAGCCCGTCTGTCGTGGTCGCCGAGAGCGTGACGGTGATGCCGTGACGCTCGGCGATGCCCTGCTCGGCCTCGGCGCGCCTGCCGCCGATCCGGGGGAGGTTGCCGATGAGCTGAACCGCCACGTTAACGACTTCCCAGCCCTCTCGGCGGATCCGCCTGATCGTCTCAGCCAGCAGATCGTCGCTGGGCGCACCCGCCCACTCGGGCTCGGAGGTGCCGAAATTGCTGCCGAGATCGCCGATGCCCGCGGCCGAGAGCAGTGCGTCGCAGACGGCGTGCAGCACGACATCGCCGTCGGAGTGCCCGGCCAGCCCGAGCTCGCTGTCGGGCCACGTCAGCCCGGCGACGACCAGCGGTCGGCCGGCCTCGAGGCGATGGGTGTCGGAACCGATGCCGATGCGGAGAGCCACCCGTCGATGATGCCCGATGTTCAGGGCGAACTCTCAGGCGGTGGGCAGATGATGGTGGCGTGTCCGAGTCGCGAGCGTCGTACGGCGTGGCCGGCGTCGTCGCCGGTCTCACCGGCATCGGCGTGAGCCTGGGTGTTGCGTGGGCGACCAGCGCCACCACCAATCCGGTGGTCGCGGTCGCTTCCGAGGTTCGCGACCGTACGCCGGGACACCTCGCGATCAACCTGGTCCACCTGGTCGGTCATGCCGACAAGCCACTGCTCGTCGGTGGCACCACCGTCGTTCTGCTCGCCCTGTGCTGGGTCGCCGGCGTGCTGAGCAGGCGCGCCCGGGCTGCCGGGATGGTCCTGGTCCTGGCCCTGGGTGTCGTCGGAACCTGGGCGGTCGTCGCGCAGCCGCGTGCCGGGGTCGGGGCCGTGGCCAGCGCGGTGATCGGGCTGCTCGCCTGGCTTCTCGTCCACGGAATGCTCACCGACTCGGCCCATGAGTACGAGGAGAGTCGTCGTACTTTCGTGATGGGTGCGGCGGTGAGTGTCGCGGCGGCCGGCGTGGTGATGCTCGGCGGCCGTCTGATCGGTCACGGCCGGGCCGCCGTCGAAGCGGCGCGTTCACGGCTTCATCTCAACCTGGCCGAGGGAATCGAGCCGCCGGCGGCCGACCTCGGCGTCGCGGGCATCACTCCGTGGCGGACCGCGGCCGGACCCTTCTACCAAGTGGCGGCCGAGATAGGCCCGCCCGCGATCGAGCCCAAGGACTGGAGCCTGCGCATCCACGGCATGGTCGACCGGCCGTTGACCTTCACCTACGACGACATCGTGACGCGCGCGAAGTCCGGTGGGTGGGTGACTCTGTGCTGCGTCTCCAACGAGGTCGGGGGCGACCTGATCGGAAATGCCTACTGGACGGGGGTACTGGTGCGGAGCCTGCTGGCCGAGGCGGGTGTCCAGTCGGGTGCCGATGCCGTGAAGCAGACCTCGTACGACGGCTGGACCTGCGGCACCCCGATCGAGGCGCTGACCGACGATCGCCTTGCCCTGCTGGCGATCGGGATGAACGGGGAGCCGCTGCCGATCGAGCACGGCTTTCCGGTCCGCATGGTCGTGCCCGGCCTCTACGGCTACGTGTCGGCAACCAAGTGGCTGGTCGATCTTGAGGTGACCCGGTTCAGCAGGTTCACGGCCTACTGGACGGAACGCGGCTGGGCAGAGAAGGGACCGGTGAAGACCGAGTCGCGGATCGACGTACCGAGGAGCGGTGCGCAGGTGCGCGAGGGTGCGGTGGCCGTAGGTGGTGTCGCGTGGGCGCAGCACACCGGGATCGCGAAGGTGGAGTTCCAGATCGACGGCGGTCCGTGGCAGGTCGCACGGCTGGGCGGCGTGCCCGACAACGACACGTGGGTCCAGTGGTCCGGGAATGCCCAGCTGGGCAAGGGATCCCACGAAGTGCGCGTGCGGGCGACCGACAAGTCCGGCTACACCCAGACCGGCGTGCAACAGGGGCTGCTCCCCAACGGTGCGACGGGGTGGCACACGGTGCATTTCTCGGCCACGTAGATTGCGGCAGCATGGACTTCGCAGACAGTGAAGGTGTTGCGCTCGTCATCGGCGGCAGCGGTGGCATCGGCCGCGCGATCGCCCGCCTGCTCGCCCAGCGCGGCTCGGATGTCGTGGTCACCTACCGCTCCCGGCCGGAATCGGCGGCTCGTGTCGTCGACGAGGCGGCGGCGTACGGCGTACACGCGCGAGCTCTCGAGCTGGACGTCTCGGGTGCGGTCGATGCGCAGATCGAGTCCGTGGGCGCACTCCACACGCTCGTCTACGCTGCCGGCCCGCACGTCCCGATGACCCACCTGAGCCGCGTCGACCCGGCTGCGATGACCGAGCAGCTGGACATCGATGCCGGTGCCTTCTTCAAGATCGTGCACGCCGCGCTGCCGGCGCTGCGGGCGACCCAGGGCAGCATCGTGGCGGTCACGACGGCCGCCACCACCCGCTTCCCCGTGCGCGACGGCCTGTCCTCGGTGCCCAAGGCCGCCGTCGAGGCCGCCGTGCGCGCCCTGGCCGTCGAGGAAGGTCGCTTCGGAGTACGGGCGAACTGCGTCG
>JASLCW010000054.1 GCA_030151765.1 Marmoricola sp. | reverse complement strand
TCACCGTCCTCGGCCGCGGCTCGGTCTGCATCAACACCGGCGGCGAGAAGGTGCACCCCGAGGAGGTCGAGGCGGTGCTGCTGCGCCACGACGACGTCTTCGACGCGGTCGTCGTCGGAACGCCGCACGAGCGCTGGGGTCAGCAGGTCACCGCCCTGGTGCAGCTGCGCGACGGCGTCGACATCACCCCTGACGACCTGCGCGACCACGCCCGCTCGCTGATCTCCAACTACAAGGTGCCGAAGGAGATCCTCTTCGTCTCCCAGGTTCCGCGCACCGCGGTCAGCAAGATCGACTACCCCGCCAGCTCCGCGCTGGCACTGGAACTGCTGGGCTGACGCTCGACCTATGCTCATCGGCATGGGTGACAAGAGCGTCCGGATCAGTGTTCGCGGCGAGCACACCGAACGGGCGGCACCGCAACGCGTCGTCGTACACGCCGGGGTGACGCTCGACGGTCCCGAGGCGCGATCGGTGCACGACGCCGTAGCGAACACAGCTGTCACACTGCGTACGTCGATCGAGGCTCTGGTCGTGGGCGGGTCGGCGACCGAGTTCAGCGTCGACCAAGTGCGCCTGTCGTCCAGCCGCCCCTGGAACTCCGAGGGCGCGCAGCTGCCCCTGGTGCACCAGGCCACCGTCGACCTCACCGTGACCTTCACCGACTTCGCTGTCCTCACTGCATGGGCCGCCGAGCATGCCGACACCGCAGGTTTCGTCGTACGGCACCTCGACTGGCAGCTCACCGACGAGACCCGTGCAGAGCTCGAGCGGCGCTGCCGGCAGGCCGCATACGACGATGCGCGGCGACGTGCCGAGGACTACGCGGCGGCGGCCGGCCTCGGCGACCTACGGGTACGCCGGATCGACGACGACCAAACGATCGCAGTACCCGTCTTCGCGATGGCCGCGGCCAAGTCCGCCGACGGCGTCGAGCTGTCCCCACGGGCACTCGAGGTGACCGTGAACATCGGTGTCGACTTCGACGCAGCGCGGTCGCAGTGATCCGCCTTGGGTAGCGGGCACAGCCACGGGCCGGCCCCCGAGCTCCGGATCGACCGCCGGGCCGGCCGGATCCTGCTTGCGATCCTGGGTGTCTCCGCGATCCTGACGGCTGTCGGCGTCGCCCTGCTGTGGCCGGCGCACGCGCCGCGCATGTCGGCGGACTCGGCGTACGCCGCTCCCGGCGTGACCTTCCCGACCGCCACCGTGACCGCGGTTCAGAAGCCTTGCGCCAAGGCCTATTCGGGCACCACCCAGAGCGGCTGCGGGCAGATCGAGGTCGTCGTCAGCGAGGGCGCCGGCAAGGGTGAGCATGCCACGCTCCAGGTGCCGCCCGAGGTGCTCGAGGCCGGGCTCGCGAAGGGCGACACCGTCGAGCTCACCCGGACGCCGCCCAACGGCACCACCCCGGCGCAGCTCGCCTACTTCACGATCCATCGCAGCGGCGCGCTCTGGCTGCTGATCGGTGTCTTCGTCGTGGTCGTGGCCGCGGTCGCCCGGCTCCGCGGACTGCTCTCCGTCGTCGGTCTCGCCTTCGGGGCCGTGGTGGTCGTGAAGTTCATGCTGCCCGCGCTGCTCACCGGCGCGAACCCGGTCCTGGTCGCGCTCTCCGGCTCGGCGGCGATCATGTTCGTGGTGCTCTACCTGGCGCACGGGCCCAGCCTGCGCACCAGCGCCGCCCTGGCCGGAACCCTCATCGGCGTCCTCATCACCGCCGGGGTGGCGATCCTCGCCGTACGGCAGGCGACCCTCACCGGCTCGACCGACGAGAGCACCGGGATCCTCACCTCCTTCGCCGCCCACCTCGACCTGCAGGCGATGCTGGTCTGCGCCATCACCATCGCCGGACTGGGCATCCTCAACGACGTCTCCATCACCCAGGCCTCGGCGGTGTGGGAGCTCAAGGCCGCCTCTCCCGAGATCGGCGCCCGCCAGCTCTTCGCCCGAGCCATGCGGATCGGCCGTGACCACATCGCCTCGACGATCTACACGATCGTCTTCGCGTACGCCGGCTCCGCGCTGACCATCCTGCTGTTGCTCTACGTCTATCAGCGCCCGCCGCTGGAACTGCTGTCCGCTGAGAACATCGCCGAGGAGATCACCCGCACCCTCGCCTCCGCGATCGGCCTGGTGCTCGCCGTACCCGCGACGACGGCGATCGCGGTCGCCTGCGTCTCCGGCAGCCGCACCGCGTCCAGCCGGGCCGGCCGGCACGCGGCGGCCCACGACTGATCCTCAGTCGCCCCAGAAGACCCGGTCGACCACCCCGCGCGCCTGCCGCGAGAGCCGCAGGTAGTCGTTGAGCATCTCGTCGGTCTGGCCGGGCTCGTAGCCGAGCAGGGCGGCGACCGCGGCCCTCTCCCGGGCATCGTGCGGAAGCTCGTCGGCGGGGCGGCCGCGGACCTGCACGGTCGCGTTGCGCGCCCTGCTGGCCAGCCTCCAGGCGGCGCGGAGCACCTCGGCATCGTCCTCGCCGAGCAGGTCGAGCCGGGACAGCTCGTCGATCGCCACCAGCGTGCGGGGAGTGCGCAGCTCCGGGTGCGTGCCGGCGTACTGCATCTGCAGCAACTGCACCGTCCACTCGACATCGGAGAGGCCGCCCGGTCCCAGCTTGAAGTGGGTCTTGGGGTCGGCGCCGCGCGGCAGGCGTTCGTCGTCCACGCGCGCCTTGATCCGGCGCACCTCGCGGATGTCGGCCGGAGCGAGACCGCCGGCCGGATAGCGCAGCGGGTCGATCAGTTCGGCGAACTCGTCGAGCAGGCGCCGATCGCCGACCAGCGGCGCGGCCCGGAGCAGCGCCTGGGCCTCCCAGGTCGCCGACCACTTCGCGTAGTAGCCGGCGTACGCCGCCAGTGTGCGCACCAGCGGTCCGTTGCGTCCCTCCGGGCGGAGATCGGCGTCGACCTCCAGCGGCGGGTCGGTGGCCGGCATCGCCAGCACCCGGCGCAGTTCGTTGGCGACCGTCCGGGCGGACGCCGCGGCGCGCTCCGGGTCCGCTCCGGGCAGCGGATCGTGGACGAACATCACGTCGGCATCGCTGCCGTAGCCGAGCTCGTGACCGCCGTACCGGCCCATCGCGATGATCGCGAAGCGCGTCTGCAACGGCTCGCCCTGCTCCGCCTCGACCTGCCGTACGACGGCGGCCAGCGTGGCGCTCAAGGTGGCACTGGTCAGGTCGGTCAGCGCCAACCCCACCTCGGCGACGTCCCCGCCCAGGCAGACATCGGCGATGCTGGTCCGGAGGAGTTCCCGGCGCCGGATCGCGCGGAGCGTCAGCACCCGCTCGTTGAGATCGTCGCGGCGCTCGACGCCGGCCAGCATCTCCGCCTCGAGGGCGGCCCGGGAGCGGAAGGCGAGCCCCTCGTTCTCGCCGAGGATGCGCACTCCCTCCGGCTCCCGCTGGAGCAGGTCGGTGGCGTAGCGCGAGGTGGCCAGCACCGTCGCCATGCGCTCGGCGGCCTGCCCCTCGTCGCGCAGCATCTTGAGGTACCAGCTGGTCCGGCCGAGTGCCTCCGAGATACGCCGGAAGCCGAAGAGGCCGGCGTCGGGGTCGGGTGCGTCCGCGAACCATTCCAGCATCGCCGGCAGCAGCGTCCGCTGAATCGCCGCGGTCCGGCTGACGCCCGCGGTCAGGGCCTCCAGGTTGCGCAGCGCGGCGGCGGGATCGGCGTACCCGAGCGCGGCGAGTCGGACCCGGGCGCTCTCCGGCGTCAGCCGGACCTCGTCGCCGGAGATGCCCGCGACGGCGGCCAGCAGCGGCCGGTAGAAGATCTTCTCGTGCAGCCGCCGTACCTCCCGGCGGTGGAAGCGCCAGGCCTCGTTGAGCTGCCGGACCGGATCGCGCAGATAGCCCATCGCCCGGCCCAGCCGCCACAGCGACTCCTCGTCGTCGGGGACAACGTGCGTACGACGCAACTGTCGCAACTGCAGCCGGTGCTCGAGCCGGCGGAGGAAGGCATAGGCCTCATGGAGCGCCTGGCCGTCGTCCCGTCCGACATAGCCGGCACGGGTCAGCTCGGCGAGCGCGGACAGAGTGGCGGGCGAACGGATCGACTCGTCGGCCCGCCCGTGCACGAGCTGCAGCAGCTGTACGGCGAACTCCACGTCGCGGAGCCCACCCGGGTCGAGCTTGAGCTGCCGGTCGATCTCGTCCGCGGGGATGTGGTCCACCACCCGCCGCCGCATCGCGCGCACGTCGTCGACGAAGCCGTCCCGGTCCGCCGCGGCCCAGACCAGCGGCGCGGTCGCGACCCGATAGCGCTCCCCCAGCTCGGCATCGCCGGCCACCGGACGCGCCTTGAGCAGCGCCTGGAACTCCCAGGTCTTCGCCCAGCGCTCGTAGTAGCCGAGGTGGCTGGCGAGGGTGCGCACCAGGGGTCCGTTGCGTCCTTCCGGCCGGAGATTGGCGTCGACCTGCCAGATCTCGCCCTCCCGGGTCGGATCGGAGCAGATCTGCATCAGGTTGCTGGCCAGCTGACTGGCGACGCGCAGGGCCGCCGTCTCGTCGTGGCCGTCCGCCGCCTCGGCGACGAAGATGACATCGACATCGCTGACGTAGTTGAGCTCGTGGCCGCCGCACTTGCCCATCGCGATCACCGCGAGCCGGCAGGCTCCGTGGTCCTCCACGCGGGCGCGGGCGATCGCCAGTGCCGCCTCGAGGGTTCCGGCGGCGAGGTCCGAGAGCTCGGCCGCGGCGTCGTCGACGCCGAGCTCGTGGGCGAGATCGCGGCTGGCCAGGCGGAGGAGCCAGCGCCGGTACTCCACCCGGAGCGCGTCCACCGCCTCCGCGTCGGGCAGCTGCGAGAGCGGTCGCCGGGCCCGGGGGTCCGCACCGACCGCGCCGAGCAGCGCCGCGCGCATCGCGTAGGCCGGTGCCCGGGTCGAGCCGAGCGTCGGATCGGTCAACTCGTGCCACTGCTCCGGATGGCGGTGCAGGTGATGGGCCAATGCCGGGCTGGCGCCGAGCACGCTGAGCAGCCGCATCGCCGTGCCCTCGTCGTCCCCGACCGCCTCGAGGAGGGCATCGCCGTCGGTCGCCACCCCGACGAGATCAACCAGTCCGCGCAGCGCACCGTCGGGATCGGCCGTCGTGGCGAGCAGCGCCGGCAACGGGTCGGCGTACTCGCCGAGCGGCGCGAGCAGCTCGGCGGACCCGTCCGGGTCGGCGAAGCCGAACCGCACGAGGCGAGAGCGCATCGAATCGCTGCGAGCCACGCCGCGAACCTACCGTGGCTCAGAGCAGCGGCAGCATCCGGTCGCGCTCGAAGGCGGAGACCTGACCGCGGTATTCCTGCCACTCCGCCCGCTTGTTGCGCAGGAAGAAGTCGTAGACGTGCTCGCCCAGCGCCTCCGGCAGCAGCTCCGAGTTCTCCGCGCAGTGGATCGCCTCGCTGAGGCTGAGCGGCAGCGACTGGAGGCCCAGGGCGCGGCGCTCGCGCTCGGTGAGCGACCAGACATTGTCTTCGGCCTCGGGCGGCAGCTCGTACTCGTTCTCGATGCCCTTCATCCCGGCCGCCAGCGTGACCGCGAAGGCCAGGTAGGGATTGCAGGCGGCGTCGAGTGAGCGCAGCTCGATCCGGGTCGACTGACCCTTGTTGGGCTTGTACATCGGCACCCGCACCATCGCCGAGCGGTTGTTGTGTCCCCAGCAGATGTACGACGGGGCCTCGCCGCCGCCGATCAGCCGCTTGTAGGAGTTGACCCACTGGTTGGTCACGCAGGTGATCTCGCTGGCGTGCCGCAGGATCCCGGCGATGAAGTGCCGTCCGGTCTTGGACAGCTGGT
>JASLCW010000266.1 GCA_030151765.1 Marmoricola sp. | reverse complement strand
GAATCCGACCTGCTCCTCCGTCATGACGCTCCCTTGAACTAAATTCCGACCATTCGGTATGTTGTTGCCACCTTAGACGGGAAGGCCGATCGTGTCCATAGCCGTGAACGAGCTCCATGAAAGTGCCTACCGGTCCCGGGGAGTGGCCGCGCCGATGCCGGTGACCGACGGGGTCTGGTCGATCCCGGTGCCCCTGCACGGCAGCCCCCTGCGGTCGATCATCGTCTACCTGATCGAGACTCCCGAGGGGCCCGTGGTGATCGACGCGGGCTACGAACACCCCACCTGCTGGGACTCCTTCGCCGACTCGATGAGATCGCTCGGCCACGCACCCGAGTCGGTGCGCGCCGTACTCATCACGCACAACCATCCCGACCACGTCGGCTTTGCGGACCGGCTCCGCGAGGTGTCCGGTGCGGAGATCGTGATCCACCACCGCGACGACTTCGCCGTCGTCCACCGCGAGCGCGGGGGCTTCCTCGACCAGCTCCACCGGGCGTTGGAAGGCACCGGTGCTCCCGACGACGTGGTCGCCACGATGTACGCCGAGGCGCTCAAGGTCGCCCACCACGCGGAGGACCTGGCGGCCGACACGATCGTGACGGAGCGCGACCGCACCCTCACCTTCGGTGACGTCGACATCCGTGCCCTGCACGCGCCCGGTCACACCTATGGACACATGGTCTTCGTGGCGAAGGGTGCGGTCTTCACCGGCGACACGATGATGGCCGAAGGACCCACGCAGCTCGCGATTCCGAGCCTGCCCGGCGACAACCCGGCCGCCGAGCTCTTCGCGACCCTCGACCTGATCCGCGATCTCGGCGTCGGCATCGCCTGCCCGGCCCACCAGTTCGCGTACCGCGACGTCGCCGCTCGCGCGACGGCGCTGTCCGCCTTCCACCGTGAGGAGGTACGTCGCGTCGCCGAGCTCATGGACCGCCACGAGACCGCCTGGCGGATCGTCCCGCACCTGGACTGGGGGAAGCCCTGGGAGGAGCTGGGGTCGGGCACCCGGCGGTTCGCCCTGGTGCACACCCGGTCCTTGCTGACCTATGCGCGCAGTCAGGCCTCGGGATAGGACCAGTCAGGCGTCATCGAGGGCCGCAGTTCGCGCAGCTCCCGCTTGAGCACCTTGCCCGACGGATTGGTCGGGAACTCGGGGACGACGTAGATCTCCTTGGGGACCTTGAACTTCCCGAGGCGGCTCCGGGCATGCGCGATCAGGTCGGCCGGCTCGAGGCCGGGGCGGGCGATCACGAACGCGACCGGCACCTCCTGCCACTTCGGGTGCGGTGCGCCGACCACCGACACCGAGAGCACCAGCGGATGGTCCGCGAGCACGTTCTCGATCTCCGCACTGGCCATGTTCTCCGCACCACTGCGGATCATGTCCTTGAGACGATCCCTGATGTAGAGATAGCCGTCCTCGTCGTAGCAGCCGACATCGCCGGTGTGGAACCAGCCGCCGCGGAAGGCGTCCGCGGTGGCGGCGCTGTCGTCGAGGTAGCCGGGGCTGACCTTCGGGCCGCGAGCGACGACCTCGCCGTTCTCGCCCACGGGTACGTCGTTGCCGTCAGGGTCGACGACACGGATGTCCACCCAGGGGACGGGAATGCCGACCGAGCCCTGCTTGGACTCCATGTGAGCGGCATCGAGATGGGTCAGGCTGCTGCATGTCTCGGTGAGGCCGTAACCCTCGATGAGACGGGCCCGGGGGAAGAGCTCGCCCACCTCCTTGAAGAGCGCCGAGGTCGCCTGGGAGAAGATCAGGTAGCGGACGCTGGTCAGGTCCGCCGGCCGGATCTCTGCCTCGCGCCGGATCATGTCGAGCATGGTCGCGGCCATCACCATGCCGGTGGTCTGCTCCTCCTCGATGCTGCGCAGGACGGCGGCCGGCTCGAAGCGCCGCAGGAGCACCATGCAGCCGCCGATGTGCCAGATCGCGTAGCCGGGAAGATCCGTCCCGCCGACGTGGTAGACCGGTGCGAAGTTGAGGATCCGGTCGGCCGAGGTGAGCTGCAGGTCGACGATCTGCGCGTGGATGTTGTGCCGCACATTGCCGTGCGTGAGCAACACGCCCTTCGGCAGGCTGGTGGTCCCGGAGGTGTAGATGATCCGTTGCAGAGCGTCGTCATCGAGTGGTGCGTCGGGCACCACCTGACCACGGTGGCCGGCGATCAGGTCCGCGACGGTCGTCCATGACTCGTCGATCGGCTCCAGCGCATAGCGCCGCAGGTCCATCCCCTCGGCAGCCTCCGCGGTGAGACCGGCGTACTCGGGAACGGTCGCGACCGCCTCCACGCCGGCATGCACGAGGAGATGACGCAGCTCGCCGGCGGTGAGCCGGTAGTTGAGCGGCACGAAGACCGCGCCGATCCGGCTCAGTGCCAGCGAGAGGATCAGGAACTCGGGGACATTGTTGGCGACGATCGCCACCCGGCTCCCCGCGCGGGTCCCGTCGGCGAGGAGCGCCGCCGCCATGGCGTCGACGTCGGCATTGAGCTCCCGGTAGCTCCAGCGCCGGTCCTCGAAGACGAGGGCCTCGCGATCCGCGAAGCGAACCGCGTTCCAGGTGAGCATCCGGGCCAGGTTCGACGTACTCATGACGACACCTCCTGCTCGCGGAGTCGCTTCTTGAGCACCTTGCC
Source organism: Marmoricola sp. (assembly GCA_030151765.1). Lineage (GTDB taxonomy): Bacteria > Actinomycetota > Actinomycetes > Propionibacteriales > Nocardioidaceae > Marmoricola. The sequence continues at coordinate 1,395 of JASLCW010000266.1, read as the reverse complement.
GGAGTCGTTGCGGGGCAGCTCGGTGACGATCGCCACGTGCTTGGGCACCTTGTACTTGGCCAGGTTGGCGCGGCAGTGGTCCTGGACCGCCTCTGCGGTGAGGCCGGGGATCTTCGCGATCACGAAGGCCTTGGGCACCTCGTCCCACTGCTCGTCGGGTACGCCGATCACGGCCACCTCGGCGACATCGGGATGCTGGGCGATGACCCGCTCGACCTCGGCACTGGCGATGTTCTCGCCGCCCGACTTGATCAGGTCGGCCCGACGGTCGACGAACCAGAGATAGCCGTCCTCGTCGATCATCGCGACATCCCCGGTCAGGAACCAGCCGTCGCGACGAGTGCGCGCATTGGCCTCGTCGTCCTTCCAGTAGCCGGGCGAGATCTTCTCGCCGCGGACGATCAGCTCACCCTCCGTACCGCGAGGCACTTCGTCGAAGTTCTCGTCGACGATGCGCAGATGGACCCCGGGGAAGGGCGCTCCGAGGGCGCCGATCTTGGACTCTTCATGGGCCGCATCCATGTAGGCGACGCCATTGCACAGCTCGGTCATCCCGAAGGTGTCGACGAGACGCACGTGGGGGAGCAGCGCCTTGACCCGGCGCCGCACGCTCGGCGCAACGCCCGCGAAGAGCAGGTAGCGCAGCGTACTCAGGTCCGGCGCCGGATCCAGCGCCATCATCGCGAAGAGGATCTGGGCGGCCAGCACCATGCCGGTGATGCCCTCCTCCGTGCAGATCCGGGCGATGTCCTCGGCCTTGAACGTCGGGGTGAGCACCATCGTCGCGCCGGCGACGAAGATCGCCAGTCCCGGCGCCTCCAGTCCACTGACGTGGAAGAGCGGAGCGGAGACGAGGATGCGGTCGTCCTGGGTGAGCTCGAGCTCCAGCACCTGGGCGCGGTGGTTGGCGACCAGATTGCCGCAGGTGTGGATCACGCCCTTGGGGTGCGCGGTCGTGCCCGAGGTGAAGAGCAGCCGGTGCACGTCGTCCGGGTTCTTCTCGGCATCCGGCACCCGTACGCCGGCGGGGGCGGCGGCCAGGAGCTCCGCGAGAGATCGGCTGCCCTCCACCGGCTGGTCCTCGTTCGCCACGATGACCCGGAGACCGGTGGTCGTGGCGAGATGGCCCGCCTCGGCGACGAAGTCGTCGTCGTACAGCAGGCAGGTGATGCCGGCGCGGGTGACGACGTACTCCTGCTCGCTCGCGTGGAGCCGCCAGTTGAGCGGCACCGAGACGGCGCCGATGCGGGCGAGGGCGAGCAGCTCCAGCACGTAGGTCGCGTGGTTGCGGCCGAGGACGCCGACCAGGTCGTCGGCGGTGATGCCGGCGGCGAGCAGGGCCGCGGCGTGCCGGTCGACATCGGCGTCGAGCTCGGCATAGGTCCACCGGTCGGT
>JASLCW010000012.1 GCA_030151765.1 Marmoricola sp. | reverse complement strand
TCGTCGGCGCTGCCGCGATGTCCGAGGCCAAGGCGACCACGCTGATCCTGGTCACCAACACCGTCAGCGCCCGGCAGTGGAAGGCGGAGCTGCTCAAGCGCACCTCGCTGACCGAGGAGGAGATCGGCGAGTACTCCGGCGCCAAGAAGGAGATCCGACCGGTCACGATCGCGACCTACCAGGTGCTGACGACGAAGCGGAAGGGCGTCTACGCCCACCTCGAACTGCTCGACGCCCGCGACTGGGGTCTCGTCGTGTACGACGAGGTGCACCTCCTCCCGGCACCGATCTTCCGCATGACCGCCGACCTCCAGGCGCGCCGCCGTCTCGGCCTGACCGCGACCCTCGTGCGCGAGGACGGCCGCGAGGGCGACGTCTTCAGCCTCATCGGACCCAAGCGGTACGACGCGCCCTGGAAGGACATCGAGGCCAAGGGCTGGATCGCGCCGGCCGACTGCGTCGAGGTGCGGGTGACCCTGCCGGACGGCGAGCGGATGGCCTACGCCACCGCCGATCCCGACGAGCGCTACCGCCTCGCTGCATGCACTCCGGCCAAGACCCGCGTCGCCGAACGCCTCGTGGAACACCACGCGGGCGAGCAGACGCTGGTGATCGGGCAATACCTCGAGCAACTCGACGAGATCGGCGAGCACCTCGGTGCGCCGGTCATCAAGGGCAGCACACCGGTGAAGGAGCGCGAGGAGCTCTTCGCTGCCTTCCGCACCGGCGAGATCAACCTGCTCGTGGTCAGCAAGGTCGCGAACTTCTCCGTCGACCTCCCCGAGGCGGCCGTCGCCATCCAGGTCTCCGGCAGCTTCGGTTCGCGTCAGGAGGAGGCGCAGCGCCTCGGCCGTCTGCTTCGTCCCAAGTCGGACGGGCGTACCGCGCGCTTCTACGCGATCGTCTCCCGCGACACCGTCGACGCCGACTTCGCGCAGAACCGGCAGCGCTTCCTGGCCGAGCAGGGCTATGCCTACCGGATCGTCGACGCCGAGGACCTGCCCGCCTGACGGCCAATCCGGTCGCGGCACGGCTCCGAATACCTCGCAGACCATGCCCCGCGAGGAACAGGATGGCTCCATGCCCGGTCCCCACCCGGTGTCCCCGGAAGACCCCGAGGGCGCTCCCCCGGCGAGCGCGAGCGACGAGCTCGTCGTACTGCTGCAGCGCAGCGCGCGCGGCGATCAGGACGCCTTCGCGCGCTTGTACGACGCCACGTCCGCCCGCCTGCACGGTCTGGTCCTGCGGGTCCTCCGCGATCCGTCGCAGTCCGAGGAGGTCACCCAGGAGGTGTACGTCGAGATCTGGCGACAGAGCGCCCGGTACGACGCCACCGCCGGTAGTCCGCTCGCCTGGATGATGACCATGGCGCACCGACGCGCCGTCGACCGCGTGAGGTCGGCGGAGTCGAGCTCGCGGCGGGAGACCCGCTACGAGCAGCAGAACCGCGATACGGCGCACGACCAGACCGCCGAGACCGCCACGGGGAACCTGGAGGCCCAGCGCGTGCGCACGGCGATGGCCGGACTGACCGAGGCGCAGCGCAGCGCGCTCGAGCTCGCCTATTTCGGCGGCTACACCCATACCGAGGTCGCACAGCTCCTCGAGCTGCCGCTCGGTACCGCGAAGACCCGAATCCGCGACGGCCTGATCAGGCTGCGTGACGCCCTGGGAGTTGACCAGTGAACGAGATCCACGCCCTGTCAGGCGCCTACGCCGTCGACGCACTCGACGAACTGGAGCGCAGGCGCTTCGAATCCCATCTCGCCGAGTGCGCCGACTGCCGGGCCGAGGTGGCCGGGCTCCGCGAGGCCGCCGCCCTGCTCCCGGCGATCAGCGACCAGCCGCCGTCGGGTGCCGTCCGCGATCGCGTCCTGGCCGGCATCGCCACGGTTCGGCCGCTGCCCCCGCCCACTCCCGTCTCGGACGGTCCGGCCCGCCGCAGGGTCCTCGCCCGGTTTCTCGTGGCTGCTGCGCTGATCGTCCTCGTTGCCGGCACGATCGTCTCGGTCCACCCATGGCAGCACGACGCCGGTCGGTCCGTGGCCAGCCGGGTGCTCTCCGCCGGCGACGCGGTGACCCGCGAGGTCGTCCTCAAGAGCGGCGGCACCGTCACGCTGACCCGATCCCGCGAGCTCGGCCGCGCGGTCCTGGTCACCCACGACATCGCCGCACCCCCGACCGGCCGGACCTACCAGCTGTGGCTGCAGGATCCCCAGGGGCGCATGCACTCGGCCGGCCTGGTCGATGCCGGCGGCAGCCGGACCGTCGTCCTCTCCGGCAATGCCGGCGATGCCATCGGAGCCGGGATCACCGTCGAACCTGCGGGAGGCAGTCCGCAGCCCACGAGCACGCCGATCGCCCTGGTCGGTTTCGGGAAGGCCTGATGTCCAGCGGCGACCGGCACTACGCGGTCGTCGGGTCCGGAGTCTCCGGGCTCGTCGCTGCCCATGTGCTGGCGAAACAGGGGAAGGTGACCCTCTATGAGGCCGACGACCGCCTCGGCGGCCATGCCGACACCCACGAGGTGCCGACGCCCACAGGGACGATCGCGATCGACACCGGCTTCATCGTGCACAACGAGCGCACCTATCCGACCCTGTTGGCGCTCTTCGACGAGCTCGGCGTACCGACGCAGGAATCCGACATGAGCATGTCGGTGCGCGACGAGACGACAGGACTCGAGTACGCCGGTGCCCTCGGCGCCCGTGGTCTCTTCCCCTCGTGGCGCAATGCGATCGATCCGCGCTACCTGCGGATGCTCACCGAGATCACTCGCTTCCATCGGCATGCCCGAGCGGTGCTCGTCGGTCACGACGACGAGACGACAGTCTCCGACTTCCTCGAGGCCGGCGGTTTCTCGGCGTACTTCCGGCGGCACTTCATGACTCCGCTGATCGCCTGCGTCTGGTCGTGCGATCCGGCCGTTGCTCTCGACTATCCGGCCCGCTATCTGTTCACCTTCCTCGACCACCACGGGATGCTGACCGTCTTCGGATCACCGACCTGGCGCACCGTCGCCGGTGGCTCACGCAGCTATGTCTTCCGGGTGGCCGAGGGCATCGACGAGATCCTTCTGGACACCAAGGTCACGGACGTCCGCGAGACCCCGACAGGCGTGGAGATCACCGATGGTGACGGCGTCGTACGGCGCTTCGACGCCGTCGTGATCGCCACCCATCCCTACCAGGCGCTGTCGATGTTGTCCGAGCCGAGTACGCCGCAGCGCGAGGTTCTCGACGCCATCCGCTACAGCCGCAACATCGCCCAGCTGCACACCGACACATCGGTGCTTCCTCGGTCGGAACGAGCCCGGGCGAGCTGGAACTATCAGCGCCGGACCGGCGACAACGGCCGAGTCCTGGTCAGCTACGACCTGTCCCGGCTGATGCGTCTGCCCGACTGGGAAACCGGCGGCATGCGCTATCTGGTCACGCTCAACGGCGAGGACATCGTCGATCCCGGCGCGGTGATCGCCACCCGCGAGTACGCGCATCCGATCTACGAGCCTGCCTCGGTCGCCGCCCAGGCGCGCCTGCCCGAGATCGAGACCGAGCGCGTTCGCTTCGCCGGCGCCTACCACGGCTGGGGATTCCATGAGGACGGTGCCTTGTCGGGTCTGCGTGCGGCAGAACGTCTAGGGGCCTCGTGGTCACGAGCTGTCCACCACGCCCACCCCGTCGTCTATCGCACCACGATCGCGCACGGCCGCACCGAACCGATCCGCCATGCCTTCCGCTATCGCTCGACGTCTTGGCTGGTCGACCTCGATTCCCTTCCTCATAAGGGATTCGAGGCACGCGACCACGTCGGCGATCCGAACCTGCCGATCCGGTCGAACATCGACGCACTCCTCGCCGAGCACGGCATCGCACGCCCGTCTCGCATCCGGATGCTCGCCAATCGCCGCAGCCTCGGCCATGTCTTCAACCCGATCAGCATCTTCTGGTGCGACGACGCTGCCGGAGATCAACTTGCTGTCGTGGTCGAGGTGCACAACACGTACGGCGGACGACATGCGTACGTCGTCCACCCCGATGCCCAGGGGCGTGCCGAGGTCGACAAGGCGCTCTACGTCTCGCCCTTCAACGACACGAGTGGCCGCTACACCGTGAGTGTCGCGCGTCCTGACGATCAGCTGCGCATCTCGGTCACCTTGCATCGCGAGGACAGCGCACCCTACGTCGCCACCTGGCGCGGCCGGGTGAGTCGTCGCCCGCGTCGCCTTCCGTCGATCGCGGCACTGCTGGTAAGCCTGCGCATCCGCTACCAGGGAGTCCGGCTGTGGCTGCGCCGGCTGCCGGTCCAACCACGAACCCAGGAACACTGATGAGGCTCACGACCCTTGCACCCGTCGTACCGGAGGCACCGAACCGCGACATCGACCCGCAGCGCTGGCCCGACGTGTTGGCGTGCCCGCGCTTCGGGGTCCGCGGCAGCATCGCCCGGTCGCTCTTCCGCCAGGCGATCAGGCGCCTGGACGTGCGCGTCGGCATGCCTGACGGCAGCGTGCTCGGTCGCGGCGACGCGAACGCCCCGGAGCTGATCCTGCATCGTCCGGACAGCTTCTTCGCCCGGGTCGGTACCGACGGCCTGATCGGGTTCGGTGAGTCCTATCTGGCCGGCGACTACGACTCCCCCGACCTGGCCGCCTTCCTCACGGTGCTGTGTGCCGACATCGCCGGCCTGGTGCCGCCGTGGATGCAACGCCTGCGCGCCCTGTACGTCGCGCGTGAGCCCGGTTCGGAGGACAACACCGTCGCGCAGTCGCGCGGCAACATCGCGCGCCACTACGACCTCTCCAACGAGATGTTCGCGGCCTTCCTCGACGAGACGATGAGCTATTCGAGTGCGCTCTTCGCCGACCTCGAGGCCGACGAGGATCTCGCTAACGCCCAGCGACGCAAGGTCGATCGCATCCTCGACCGGGCCGGTGTCACTGCCGGCTCACGAGTTCTGGAGATCGGAACCGGCTGGGGCGAGCTTGCGATCAGAGCCGCGCAGCGGGGCGCGAAGGTCCGTTCGGTGACTCTCTCGATCGAGCAGCTGCAGCTCGCCGAGGAACGCGTCGCGCGTGCGGGCTGCGCCGATCTCGTCGACGTCGAACTCCGCGACTATCGCGAGGTCACCGGGCAGTACGACGCCGTCGTCAGCGTCGAGATGATCGAAGCCGTCGGACATGCGTACTTGCCGACGTACTTCGCGAAGGTGGACGACCTGCTTGCGCCGGGAGGTCGGGCGGTCATCCAGGCGATCACGATGCCGCACGATCGGATGCTCGCGACGCGCAACACCTGGACCTGGATCAACAAGTACATCTTCCCCGGCGGATTCCTGCCCAGTACCGAGGCGATCGAGCAAGTCACGCGCGAACACACCTCGCTGCGAGTGGCCGAGCGCTTCGCGATGGGACGTCACTACGCACGCACGCTGGCGATCTGGGACGAGCGCTTCGCGGCCGCCCACGAGCACATCGCTGCCCTCGGCTTCGATCCGACCTTCGAGCGGATGTGGCACTTCTACCTGTCGTACTCGCGCGCCGGATTCGCGTCGGGCTACCTCGACGTACAGCAGATCCTGCTGACCAGGGAGGGCCGATGACCGCGGTCGCGCAACAGCTCGAGACCGCCCTGCGGCCCTTCGCCGGCGGCGAGCTGCCGGTGACGCTGATCGCGTGGGACGGCTCGCGAGCCGGATCGGGCCCGACGGTTCACCTGCGCAGCCCCGACGTACTGCGCCGGCTGTTGTGGCATCCAGGCGAACTGGGTGCCGCCCAGGCCTATGTCACCGGCGAGATCGAGGTCGACGGCAACCTGGATGCCGCCCTCACCGAGGTCTGGGACGTGGTCGCCGAGCGCGATCTGAACGAGGTACGCCGTACTCCCGCGACCGTGGCCAGGTTGATGCGCACCGCCGCCAGACTCGGTGCGCTCGGTCGTCCGCTCGCTCCCCCGGCCACCCAGGCACGCGTCCGTGGGCGCCTGCACACCCTGACCCGTGATCGTGCCTCGATCAGTCATCACTACGACTTCTCCAATGACTTCTACGGACTGATCCTCGACCCGACGATGGCCTACTCCTCCGCATATTTCGCCGACGAGTCGATGGACCTCGAAAGCGCGCAGCGCGCCAAGCTCGATCTGGTCTGCGGCAAGCTCGGACTCCAGCCTGGGATGCGGCTGCTCGATGTCGGCTGCGGCTGGGGTTCGCTCTCCCTGTACGCCGCCGCCGAGTACGGCGTCCACGTGGTCGGCGTGACGATCGCCGAGGAGCAGAAGCGCTTCATCGACGAGCGGACAGCCGATCGCGGCCTCGGTGACCTGGTCGAGACAAGGCTGCAGGACTATCGCCTCGTCGACGACCGCGACTTCGACGCCGCGGCCTCGATCGAGATGGGCGAGCATGTCGGGCAGGCCAACTATCCGACGTACGTCGAGGTCCTGCGCCGCAATGTCCGTCCGGGCGGGCATGTGCTCGTCCAGCAGATGTCGCGGCACGGGCGCCATCCCGGTGGTGGTCCCTTCATCGAGTCCTTCATCGCACCCGACATGCATATGCGCCCCCTAGGGGAGACGATCGAGTTCATCGAGGCCGGCGGACTGGAGGTGCGCGGCGTGCAGGCGATGCGGGAGCACTACGTGACGACGGTGGCGCACTGGTTGCGCAATTTCGAGAGCCGGCAGGACCAGCTGCGTGCCCTGGTCGGTGAGGAGATGTTGCGTGTCTGGCGGCTCTACCTCGTCGGCGGCGCGATGGCCTTCCGCGACGGGCGCATGGGCGTCGACCAGATCCTGGCACGGCGCACCCCGTGACGAACTTCCTGGTCGTCTCCGCCGCCACCGCGATCGTCGCGCTGGCGGCGATGCTGATCACCGTCGACGCCTCTAGACGCGCGGGCCGGGTGTCGGTAGTCGACACGACCTGGGGTCTCACGCTGACCGCCGTCGCCGTCGTTGCCGCGCTCCTCGGCCATGGCGATCCGGTACGCCGCACCCTCGCGATCGTGCTGGTCGGGCTATGGGGGTGTCGTCTCTCGTGGCACATGCACCATCGCAACGGCGGCGGTGGCGAGGACCCGCGTTACGCGAAGATCCTCAACGAGGGCAGCGCGTTCCGGAAGGTCTGGCTGCCTCAAGGTGCCGCGATCTGGCTGGTCTCGCTGCCGGTCCAGGCCAATGCGATCGCCACCCCGTCACTGACCGTACTCGGCTGGATCGGGGTCGCGGTCTGGCTGGTCGGCTTCGTCTTCGAGGTCGTCGGCGATGCCCAACTCGCGGCGTACAAGGAAGATCCGCAGCGCAGCCAGGTCCTGGACCGCGGCCTCTGGGCCTGGACGCGGCATCCGAACTATTTCGGCGATGCCTGCGTCTGGTGGGGCATCTGGCTGCTCGCCGCGTGGCCCTGGCCCGGCCTGCTCACCATCGTCGCGCCCCTGGCGATGACCTGGTTCCTCGCCTTCGCCACCGGCGCACGCCTCTTGGAGCAGACGATGATGCAGCGGCCCGGGTATCCCGAGTACGCCGCCGGCACCAGCATGTTCGTGCCGATGCCGCCGCGCCGCACGCGGCGATGAGATCGATCAGATCGGCGCGTCCGGGTGGATGCTGCGCGTCTCCGTACGACGATTACGTCCGCTGACCCAGTCCCGCACGTAGATCTTCGGCAGCATCTTCGCCAGCGCCAGGGTCACGTACATCGCGGTGTTGATCGCGACGAAGGCCGCCCACACGGCGAACCAGGTCGATCCGAGGATGCTCTGCGGCAGCAGGATTCCATGTGCGTGCATCTCAGTCCTCCACTCGTACGCCGGCGCCGGTGGACACCACGTGCTTCCAGGTCGCCTGCTTCGCGGTCGAGATCTCCCAGATGCCCTTGAGATAGACGAGATTGAGCACCATCGCGTAGATCAACTCGGGGAAGAGCATCGCCGCCAGCAGCCTCGCGTGCCAACCGCCGCGCCAGACCGTGAGCACCCGCTCGATCGTGAAGACCAGACCGATCCCGAGCCAGAAGGGGAACCACACCCAACTGCCGGTGGCCAGGGCCATCACCAGCATCAGCAGGAGGTACGACGCGAGCGCGATCACGCCGTACCCGATGCCCAACTGCTGCGCCCAGTAGCGGAAGGTCTGCGCGCGCAGGCCGTAGGCACCGAGGTTCTCCAGCGCCCCCCGTTGCCAGCGGAGCCGTTGCGACCACAGGGCTCGCCAGTTCGGCATCACCTCGGTGACGACGGTGCACTGCGAGGGCGAGATCATCAAGGCACCGAGGGTCTTCAGCGCGATCGTGAGCTCGTTGTCCTCGGTCAGGGCAATGGTGTCGTAGACATCGCCGTGGATGCCGGGGAGCGTGCGGCCGCGTTCCTCGGCGACCGTGCGCAGGGCGACCGGCCGGAACACGGAGGCGGTGCCGGTGAGCACGAAGACGCGACCGCGGCGACGGCGGATCTCGCGCTGATAGCGGAAGTACTCGTTCCGCTGGAACTGGCCGATCATGCCGGAGCCGTCCTCGCCGTAGAAGAGCCCGCCGACCGCCATCAGGGCGCGGTCCTCGGTCATCCGCCGGACCACCTCCTCGAGGAAGCCGTCGTCCAGCGCCGTGTCGGCGTCCATGACCATCACGAGATCGTTGTCGCCCTGCGTGGGCAGGATCTCGGCCAGCACCTGGTTGAGGCCGCCGGCCTTCTTGTGCGTGTTGTCGACGGTCGCGAATACCTCCGCGCCGGCGGCGAGGGCGAGCTCGGGGGTGGCGTCCGTGCAGTTGTCGGCAACGACGATCACCCGCTCCGGCGGCCGGGACTGTCCGAAGAGCGAGGCCAGCGTCGTCGGCAGGGAGGCCTCCTCGTTGTGCGCCGGGACCAGCACGGTGATCGTGACCGGCCCGGCGAAGACGCCACGGGTGCGCGCCATCACCAGCTTGGGCGCCAGCGGCATCAGATCGGGACGCTCACTCCGCCGGGACCGGTTGCTGATCCGGCGTTCGAGGACGGCGACCGATGCGGCGAGCAGGAGCCCGGTCCCGGCGGCGAGGACGAGCACGCGAGCCGACGGCAGATCCGTGTCGTAGAGCAGCTTCCAGGCGCCGAAGAGGACGCCCTTGCGTGGCGCCGCGGCCGGGTCCGGATCCGTGGCCGTGGCGGCACCCCAGATCAACAGGGCGCCGAAGATCGCGGCTCCGAATATCACCAGCCCGACGATGCGCGGAAATCTGGACATAACAGTTGCTCACCCTCCCCCGGTGGCTTCCCTCTGACTCTCCCCTGCCCTCACAGGGTTAAACGGTCAGTCTCTCGATCAGTTCGTCGACGGATTCCGGCTTCCCGATGAGATAGCCCTGGGCGTAGTCGACGCCCTCCGCCTTCACCACCTCGAGGATCTCCGGCTCGGAGACGAACTCGGCCACCGTCTGCTTTCCGAGATCGCGGGCGATGCCCACGATCGATCGCATGATGGTGCGGTCGACCATCGAGTTGTGCACGGAGGCGACGAATTCGCCGTCGATCTTCACGTAGTCGAAGACGAGGTGCTTGAGGTAGTAGAAGGATCCGAAGCCGGCGCCGAAGTCGTCCAGCGCGAACTTGCATCCCAGGGCCGCCATGCGCTGCGCGAACTGGCGGGCCAGCCCGACATCCGCGACCGCGACCGTCTCGGTGATCTCGAGGACCAGCGCATCGGCGGGCACCCGGTGGCGCGCCAGCGCCTCGGTGATCCTTCCCTCGAGTGACGAGCTGCCGATCGAGTGTCCGGACAGGTTCACCTCGAGCCGGAAGTCGGGTACGACCTCACGCACCTGGGCGAGCAGGGCGATGCCGCGCTCCACGACCCATTCGTCGATCCGGGTGATCAGCTCGCTGCGCTCGGCGATGTAGAGGAAGCGCGAGGGCGGGATCAGCTCGCCGTCCTCGCCGCGCAGCCGCAGCAGCGCCTCGGCCGACTCGATCTCTCCGGTGTGCAGGTTCATCAGCGGCTGCAGCAGGAGCACGAAGCGATCGGTCTCGAGCGCCTCCTCCATGCGGGACTGCCACTGAAGGCGCGCGCCCAGTCGCGGCAGACGGGTGTCGCCCTCCGGGAGTACGGCGTACTGGTTCCGGCCCGCCTCCTTGGCCTCGTACATCGTCATGTCGGCCAAGGCCATGATGTCGACGGCGTGGTCCATCGCCGCACGGAAGGTCACCACGCCGACGCTGGCGCTGACCCGGCGGTGTACGCCGTCCAGGGTGGCCGCGTGGCTCGCGACCCGATCGACCACCACCGCAGCGACCCCCGCGGCCGCCGCGTGGTCGCCATCGGCGAGCAGGATCGCGAATTCGTCGCCACCCATGCGGGCGACCACGTCGCTGCGGCGTACGGAACGACGCAGCACGTCGCCGATCGAGATCAGCAGTTGGTCGCCGGCGCCGTGGCCGAGGGTGTCGTTGACCTGCTTGAAGTTGTCGAGGTCCAGCAGCAGCACCGCGCCGGCCGGACCGTACCTGCGGCACCGGTCGAGGTGCCGGGTCAGCTCGTCGTCGAAGCGACGGCGACTCGCGAGACCAGTGAGGACGTCGTGGTCGACGAGATAGGCGAGCCGGTCCTGGTAGCGGCGACGCTCGGAGACGTCCACGACGTTGAGCAGGACCAGGTCCTCGTCGGCCTGCTCCCCCGCGTGGCGGAGCGATCGTCCACTCAGACTGACGTGCACGTCCGCTCGGGCCGAGGTGCGCAGCACGGCCTCACCCGAGACCGACTCGCCGGAGTCGAGGTGCTCCCGCGCGGCGTGCTCGGTGGGATCGGCGAGCCGGGAGAGCACGGACTCGATGCCGGTGTCGCCCGCGGCCGAGAGATCGAGCGCCGAACGACCGACGAGTTCGTCGACCGGGAAGCCGATCATCTTCGCCAGGGCCGTGTTGGCCCGGGCGATCGTGCCGTCCGGCGCGAGCACGAGAACGCCGTTGGGAGCGTCCTCGAAGAGCCGGGCGCTGCGCTCACCGGCCGCGATGGCGTGATGCGTCTCGCGGGCGAGGAGTTCGACGATCCGTTGCAACACCGGCCCGATGATGACCGCGATCGCGACCCAGGTGATCGACCGGCGCCACTCCTGGTGCGGATAGGTCGGCGGACCGACGAGCAGCACCGGGAGGATGAAGACGGCGGCCACCAGCACGGTGGCGCCGTACAACTCGCGGCGCGGACCGGTGATCGCCAGCCAGAGCAAGGGGATCAGGACGACAGTCGCGGCGCCGGCGCTGGTGCCGCCGGCCGCATCGCGCACGATCACCACGACCGGGAAGAGCGAGTACGGCGCCGCCCAGTGCAGCCACGTGCGCTTCGGCTGCCGCAGCGACAGGACGAAGAGCACGATCGTGACGAGGAAGAGCCCCATGCCGAACAGGTACTCGCGGAAGTTCAGCTGCACGGGCGGCATGAGCACGCTGAGGAGCCCGATGACCACGACCACTCCGAAGGGGAGTGCTTCGCGCAGTCCGGGCTGCTCCACAGCGAGCGTCCCCTCCGGACGCCGCGATGACCTTTGCTCCATCGGATCGGAGCCTAGTTGAAAGCGCGCAGATCCGAGGACGAATCACGCGGGCCGGCGGAACCGGCCCGCGTGACTTCACTAACGCTGGGCAGTGATCAGCGGCTGCCGCAGGGTCACGAGATCGCGCGGCGCCGTCATCCGGGCCGAGCCGGTCGTGATCGGCGCGACCGGGACCGGCGGGCACTTCACGTCCGCCTGCCTGCCGGCGACCCGGGCAGGCACCTTGCCGGTCGCCAGGTAGCGGGCGATCCGATCGTCGGTGCAGGACACACCGCTCAGCGATCCCGCGTGCGTCGTACCGCCGATGCCGGCGATCAGGCGCGCCTTGCTGAAGCGCTTGCGGACCTCGAGAGCGCCCGTGTACGGCGTAGCCGCGTCACTGGTCTCGCTGACCAGCAGGAAGTTCGGTACGCCGGCCTTCTGGTGGATGTTGAGGCGGTGCTTCGCCTTCACCGGCCAGTTGAGGCAGGGAGCGTTGTACCAGGTGTTGCTCCAGGTCTCGAAGGGAGCGGTCTTGTAGATCTTCCAGCTGTCCGAGCGGGTCTTCGCCCAGCCGGGCCACGGGTTGTCGATGCATTGGACCGCGTTGTAGACGGCGTAGCCGTTCTCGTTGCCGGCGCCGGCGCTGCTGCCTCGGAAGGCGGCGAGCATCGCCCGGCCGTCACCCTTGTTGATCAGGTCGGCGAACATCTGGGCGTCGTCCTGCCAGCCGTAGACGTAGTAGCCGGCGTCGAGCATCGCGTCGGTGAGCTCATCGGGGCCGAGCTTGCCGCCGACGGCCGGCTGGGTGCCGAGCTTGGCCAGCTCCGCGTAGTACTTCGCCTTGATCGCGGGGCCGCTGGTGCCGAGGTGGAAGGTGCTGTCGTGGTCGGCGACCCACTTCCAGAAGACGTCCATGTTGGCGTCGAAGGCGCGGTCCTGGTCGAGGTTGGCGCCGTACCAGACCCGACGCGGGTCGACGACGCCGTCGAGGACGACGCGCTTGATGTGCTTGGGGAAGAGCGTCATGTAGTCCTGGCCGAGATAGCTGCCCCAGGAGAAGCCGTAGAAGCTGATCTTGTCGACACCCAGCGCCTTGCGGATCGCGTTCATGTCACGGGCGTTGTCGGCACTCGTCATGAAGGGCAGCAGGCGGCGGGCCTTGGAGTGGCCGCAGGCCTTGGCGTAGTTGCGGGTCTTCTTGCGCCAGTAGTCCATCAGGCGCTGGGTGGTCGGGATGTACGACGGCCGGTTGTTGCCGACGTACTTGGTGTCGCAGTGGAGGGCGGGCCGGCTGGAGCCCACCCCGCGCGGGTCGAAGCCGATCCAGTCGAAGCGGAAGCCGACCCTGTGGGGCACGTTGTCCTGCATGTACGCCGGCAGCGTCAGGCCGGACCCGCCGGGACCACCCGGGTTGGTGAGGGCCGGGCCGAGGTACTTGCCGGCCGAGGCCTGGTGCGGACGAAGGCTCAGCGCCAGCGTGATCTTGCGACCGTTCGGATGGCTGTAGTCGAGCGGCACCCGCAGGTTGGCGCACTTGAGGCCGCGCTTGCGCATGTACGAGTCCGCGCAGGTCTTCCACGTGATGTGCCCGGTCCGCAGTACTGCTCGCTGCGCCGTCGCCTGCTGGGTCGTGGCTCCCGGTGCGGCCGTGGCCGGTACGGCGGTCGCCAGGCCGACGCCGAGGGCGCCCGTCGCCAGTGCCGCCAGTACGCGCTTGAACATTCTTCCTCCCGAAGTTCGCAGTCCACGGAAGTTTCTACCCGACACCGGCCGTCTGCGGGAAGAGCTACGCGCCGGAGGTTCCGGCATCTCGGACATGTGGGCACTTCGGGCAGGTGGGCCTTACGCGAGACCTGGCGGCATTCCCGCACTCGTCGGCGGCTCGTGCTTGTCTGGTTTGGATGGCGCCCGGTTCCTGCCGTGCTCTGGTAACGCATGGGTGGGCGCCGTGGCTCCTTGGCTTCGCCCTTCGGCGTGGGTTGCGTCTGGTCGTGACGGTTGCTGACCCGACGCGTTGGCGGCACTGCTTGGGCTCGGTTGACGGCCCACGCTCAGTGGTGGTCACGGCTTAAGACGGCAGCGACGGGACCGGGTGTGCTGGGGAGCGAACGATAGGGCGCGGGGGCAGGCTCGTGCCGCCGGTTGTGGTGAGCAAGTGACTGCAATCGGCGGCACAGCAGCCAGCAGGGCACAACGCGGGCACGATCGAGTGTGCGGGGATCAGTTCAGATTGATCGTCTGGCCTTGGCAGGTCAGGAAGCGGATGCCGTGCGGGCTTTCCCAGAGGAAGACTCCGGGGAACAGCT
>JASLCW010000009.1 GCA_030151765.1 Marmoricola sp. | reverse complement strand
ACCAGGCGGGCCATGTGGGTGGCCGCGCCGAGGGCGCCCTGGTTGACCTCGGGTACGCCGAAGTAGGCGTCCTCGCTGGCGACCACGATGTCGGCATTGCCGGCGAGGCCCACGCCGCCGCCGACGCAGAAGCCGTTGACCGCCGCGATCACCGGGACGCTGCACTCATAGACCGCCTTGAAGGCGGCGTAGCAGCCCTTGTTGGCGCCGATGAGGGCGTCGAAGCCGGTGGTGTTCTGCATCTCCTTGATGTCGACGCCGGCATTGAAGCCCTTGCCCTCGGCGCGCAGGACGACCACCTTCGTGTCCAGGTCGCCACTGGCCTCGTCGAGGGCGGCGGCCACGTCGAACCAGCCCTGGACGGTCAGCGCGTTGACCGGGCCGTGGCTCATCGTGATGACGCGGATGCCGTCGTCCCGGAGGACGGACTGGACGCTGTCGGAGGTGATCGGCATGGGTGGCCTTCCCGGTACAAACGAGCAAGTGCTTGGTAGGGTAGCACCATGACTCCCCTGAACGGACTGCTGAACGGGCGCGTTGCCATCGTCACCGGAGCGGGCCGCGGCATCGGCCGTGCGCACGCCCTCGAACTCGCCCGCCAGGGTGCGGCGGTCGTGGTGAACGACTTCGGCGTCTCGCTCGCGGGGGAGAAGACCGAGTCGCCGGCGGACGCCGTCGTCGCGGAGATCGAGGCGATGGGCGGCCGCGCAGTGGCCAACGGCGCCGATGTCGCCGACTTCGCCCAGGCGGCGGAGATGGTCCAGCAGGCGATCGACAGCTTCGGCGGCCTGGACATCCTCGTGAACAACGCCGGCTTCGTGCGCGACCGGATGCTCGTCAACACCTCCGAGGAGGAGTGGGACGCGGTCATCCGGGTGCACCTCAAGGGTCACTTCGCCCCGCTGCGTCACGCGGGCGCCTACTGGCGTGCGGAGGCCAAGGAGGGCCGGCAGCGCGTCGCTCGCGTGATCAACACCTCCTCGGGCGCCGGCATGCAGGGCTCCGTCGGCCAGACGACCTACTCCGCCGCGAAGGCCGGCATCGCCGGCATGACGCTCGTCGCCGCCGCCGAGATGTCCCGGTACGGCGTCGGTGTCAACGCGATCGCCCCCGTCGCCAAGACCCGGATGACCGAGGGCGCCTTCGACACCTCGGCGATGGCGCTGCCCGAGGACAACTCGCCGATCGTCGCCTGGCTGGCCTCGGAGGACTGCGACATCACCGGCCGCGTCATCGAGATCGACGGCGGTCAGATCTGCATCGAGGAAGGCTGGCGCCACGGCCCCAAGCAGGACCTGGGTCGTCGCTGGGAGGCGGCCGAGGTCGGGGACGCCGTACGACGTCTTGTCGCCGAGGCGGTCACCCCGGACCCGGTGTACGGGAGCTGAACCCGCTGGTTCGGTTGCTCCCCCGTTGGGGCGCATGGGCGCTGCTTTGACTATTCGCCGTCGGCGGCTCGCGCTGGTCAGTGGGTCACCGACCAAAAGCGCAGCGACGGGGTGAGGCCCGGCGGGTGGTCACGGTTTCCTCCCGGCTCACGGCAGGCGCCACGACCAAGATCAGTCAGATTCGCCCCGGATCAGCCGTTATTCCGCATGTTCTGGGGCGAATTTGACTGATCCTCGGTCACCTCTGAGGCCGGTGTGGTTCGTGATGCTGACGGGACGTGGTCGGCACTGTCGAACACCCCCTTTGCCTACCGATCACACCGAATTCGGGGTGATCGGCAGGTGAACCGTGTGCCCGACCGAACCGGAGTGCAGCATGTGACAGCTGGGACCAACCCGGGGAACCAGACGCAAACCGTGAGCCGGGAGGAAGCCGCAACCGATGCCGGCCTCGCCCCGTTGCTGCGCTTTGGTCGGTGACCAGAAGCCAGGCGCGAGCCGCCGACGGCGATCAGCCGAAAGCAGCCGATGCCCCGAGAACAACCGAACCAGCGGGCTCAGCGCCGGAGCAGTCCCTTGGCCACGTGAGTCACCTGGACCTCGTTGGAGCCGGCATAGATCATCAGCGACTTGGCGTCCCGGGCAAGCTGCTCGACGCGGTACTCGGCCATGTAGCCGTTGCCGCCGAAGAGCTGGACCGCCTCCATCGCCACCTCGGTGGCCGCGCGGGACGAGTAGAGCTTGATCGCCGAAGCCTCGGCGATGTCCATGAGCTCGCCGGCGCGACGCATGGCGATGCCCTTGAAGACCATGTTCTGCACGTTGACGCGGGCGATCTCCATCTCGGCGAGCTTGAGCTGGATCAGCTGGAAGTCCGAGATCGGCTTGCCCCACAGCTCACGCGTGCGGGCATAGTCGATGCAGAGACGCTGGCACTCCTCGATGATGCCCAGGGCGAAGGACGCGATGCCGACGCGTTCGGCGACGAAGTTCGCCCGTGCCGACTCGCGGCCGTCGGAGCCGGGCTTGCCGGACAGCAGCCGGTCGCGCCCGAGGCGCACGTTGTCGAAGAAGAGCTCGCCGGTGGGTGAGGAGTGCATGCCCATCTTCTTGAAGGGCTTGCCCTGCGTGAGGCCCGCCATGCCCGCATCGAGCACGAAGGTGAGTACCGGCTGTTCCCGCACCGGTACGCCGCTGCCGTCGTCCAGCTTCGCGTACACGACCATCGTGTCGGCGTAGGGACCGTTGGTGATGAAGGTCTTCTGGCCGCTCAACACGAACTCGTCGCCGTCGGGTCGCACCGTCGTACGCATGCCGCCGAAGGCGTCCGAGCCGGAGTCGGGCTCGGTGATCGCCCAGGCGCCGACCTTGTCGAAGGTGAGCAGGTCGAGCGCCCAGCGCTTGCGTTGCTCGACCGTGCCCAGCGCGTTGATCGTGCCGGCGGTGAGGCCGGCCGAGACGCCGATGGCGGCCGGGATGCCCATGGAGACCTTCACGATCTCGGAGTTGGCGATCACCGCCATTGCCGGGTCGAGGCCGTCGGGTGCGGGTGGCTCGGGCCGGCCGGCCTCGCGTGCCTCGGCGACCGCGATGCCGTGAGCGAAGCTCTCGCGAGCCGCATCGGCCAGGCCGAAGGTCGCGTAGTACTTCCGGATCACTCCGTACGGCGGCAGGTCGCCGTGCTCGAGCTCGTCCTGGAGCGGACGGATCTCCTTGTCGACGAAGGCCCGGACGGCGTCGCGAACGGCAAGGTCGTCCTTGCTCCACTCGAACATCGGCGGATCAGATGCGCTCGATGATGGTGCCGGTGGCCATCGCGCCACCCGCGCACATCGAGATCAGCGCGGTGCCCTGGTCACGACGCTCCAGCTCGTGCAGCGCACTGGTGATCAGCCGGGCGCCGGTGGCGCCGACAGGGTGACCGAGCGCGATCGCGCCGCCGTTCACGTTGGTGAGGTCGAGGTCGGCTCCGGTCTGCACGGCCCATGACAGGACGACGGAGGCGAAGGCCTCGTTGACCTCGAAGAGATCGATGTCCGAGATCGACATGCCGGCCTTCTTCAGCACCTGCTTGGTGGCATCACCGGGGCCGTCGAGGTGGAAGTAGGGGTCGGCGCCGTACAAGGTGTGCTTGACGATGCGGGCACGCGGCTTGAGTCCAAGCGCGTCGGCCTTGTCGCTGTCCATCAGCAGGATCGCGGCGGCGCCGTCGCTGATCTGCGAGGAGGTGCCGGCGGTGTGCATCCCGTCGGGCATCACGGTGCGCAGGCCGGCCAGGCCCTCGAGCGTGGTCTCCCGCAGGCCCTCGTCGGAGTCGACGAGCGCGGTGGCGCCGGTAGGCTCCCCGGTCTCCTTGTCGATGACCGGAGCCTCGATCGGGGCGATCTCGGCCTTGAACCGACCCTCGTCGACGGCCACCCGGGCCTTGTCCTGCGAGGCCTTGCCGAATTCCTCGAGGTCGGCACGCGAGAAGCCGCGATGCTTCGCGATCCGGTCGGCGGCCTCGAACTGGTTGGGCATGTCGATCGACCAGGAGGCGGGCCGCGGGTCACCGGTTCCCGGTGGGACGTTGGCGCCGAGCGGCACCCGCGACATGGCCTCGACGCCGCAGGCGATGCCGACGTCGATGGTGCCGGCGGCGATCATGTCGTTCACGAGGTGGGTGGCCTGCTGGCCGGAGCCGCACTGCGCGTCGAGGACCGTGCCGCCGACGTGCTGGGGGAGTCCGGCGTGCAGCCACGCCCGGCGCACCATGTCGTTGGACTGCTCGCCCGCCTGGGTCACGCAGCCGCCGATCACCTGCTCGACGAGCTCGGGGTCGACCCCGGCGCGCTTGAGCACCTCACGCTGGACGAAGCCGAGGACCTCGCCGGGGTGCAGGCCGGCCAGTCCGCCCTTGCGGCGGCCGAGGGGAGTGCGGACGACGTCGATGATCACAGGGGTGCCCATGAGCCAAAACTAGAACACGTTCTCGTGATCGACAAGGGTGGGCTCGATCACCACGGGCGATCGGGGTCCGCCGAAAATTGATGAGCCGAAATCGTGGTCAAACCTACCGAGAGTATGTAATCTCAACTAGAACGTGTTCCAGATTTTCTCCGGAGGCCTTTCGTGACCGCTCAACTCAACCTGCCTGTCGGCTTCGACCCGACCGACCCGGTCCTCAACGAGGGGCGGATCCCGCTGCAGGAGTTCCTGGAACTGCGCAAAACGGCGCCGGTGCACTGGATCGAGCAGGCGCCCGAGGCCCGCGCCGGCTTCCTCGACACCGGTTTCTGGGCGATCAGCCGCCACGCCGACATCTCGGCGATCTCCAAGAACAGCAAGGAGTTCTCGGCCAACGAGAACGGCGTCATCATCCGCTTCGGCCCGGACATGACGCGCGATCAGATCGAGCTCCAGGGCGTCATGCTGGTCAACCAGGACGCCCCGGACCACACCAAGCTCCGCCAGATCGTCAGCCGCGGCTTCACCCCGCGCGCGATCGGCGCCCTGCACGACGTGCTGCAGGAGCGGGCCAACACGATCGTCGACGACGCACTCGCCAAGGGCGAGGGCGACTTCGTCTTCGAGGTGGCCGCCGAGCTTCCCCTGCAGGCGATCGCCGAGTTGCTCGGCGTACCGCAGGAGGACCGGCGCAAGCTCTTCGACTGGTCCAACCAGATGCTCGCGTACGACGACCCGGAGTACAACGCCGACCCCGCGACCGCTGCCGCCGAGATCCTCGCCTACGCGATGGGCCTGGCGGACGAGCGCCGCAAGAACCCGCAGGAAGACATCATCTCGAAGCTGGTCACCGCCGACCTGGACGGCGAGGCGCTCACCGACGACGAGTTCGGTTTCTTCGTGATCCTGCTCGCCGTGGCCGGCAACGAGACCACCCGCAACGCGATCACCCACGGCATGATGGCCTTCTTCGACAACCCGGACCAGTGGGAGCTCTTCAAGAAGGACCGTCCCACGACCACCGTCGACGAGATCATCCGCTGGGCGACCCCGGTGACCGTCTTCCAGCGCACCGCGCTCAACGACGTGGAGATCGGCGGACAGCTGGTCAAGAAGGGCGAGCGGGTCGGCCTCTACTACGCCAGCGGCAACCACGACGAAGAGGTCTTCACCGACGCGCACGAGTTCAACATCCTGCGCGACCCCAACCCGCACCTGGCCTTCGGCGGCCACGGCGCGCACTACTGCATCGGCGCCAACCTGGCCCGGCTCGAGGTCGAGATCATGTTCAACACGATCGCCGACCGGATGCCGAACATCAGCCAGAACGGTGCGCCGCGGCGCCTGCGCCACGCGTGGATCAACGGCATCAAGGAACTTCCGGTCAAGTACGCCTGACCTGCGATAGTCCAATACGCCTCGCACCAAGTTTCCTTCGAAATAGGTGCGAGGCGTATTGGACTATCCGGCTCGTCAGGACAGGTCGGCCTCGCTGGTGTGACTGCCGACGGTCTCGCGGACACGGTCGATCGCGTCCCAGTCGTTGACGTGCATGCCCGCGACGACGATGCCCTCGCGCAGCCACCACACCCTGAAGACGCGCTTCTCGACGGGACCCTCGGTGTCGCCGGCGATGACGACCTCGTCGAAGCCCTCGGGCCCCGGGTTGCCGACGTACTCGATGCCGAGGTCGTACTGGTCGGTGAAGAAGTAGGGAAGGTCGTCGGCGATCGCCTCCTCCCCGAGCAGTCCGGCGGCGGCGACGGTGCCGTGCTTGATCGCGGTGTCCCAGTGCTCGACCCGGAGCCGGCGGCCGAGGACCGGGTGGTCCACGTTGGCGATGTCGCCGGCCGCGAAGACGTCGGGCGCCGAGGTGCGCAGGTGAGCGTCCACGAGGACGCCGTTGTCGATCGCCAGTCCGGCCGCCGCGGCAAGCTCGACGGCGGGCTCGACGCCCACGCCGACCACCAGCAGGTCCACCTCGGTACGACGTCCGCTGCCCTCGACCACGGTGGCGGTCGAGCCGGCGGCCTCGACGCCCTCGAGCGTGACTCCCGTGTGTACGTCGACGCCGTGCTCGCGGTGCAGTTGCGCGAAGAGCTCACCGACCTGGTCGCCCAGCACGCGTTGCAGCGGTGTCGCGGCCATCTCCCACACCGTGACGGCGCAGCCGGCGATGCGGGCCGCCGCCGCTACCTCCAGGCCGATCCATCCGGCGCCGACGATGCCGACCCTGGCTCCGGCGGCGAAGGCCTCCTTGAGTGCCGTCGCGTCGTCGAGCGTCCGCAGGTAGTGGACCTCGGCACCGCTGGAATCCGCCATGGCGAGGTGACGCGGGCGGGCGCCGGTGGCGAGCAGCAGGCCGCGATAGGCGAGCTCCGCGCCACCCGCGTGTACGACGTGCCGCGCCGGCTCGATGCTGTCGACGGGAGTCCCGGTGCGGACGTCGACGTGGTGATCGGCGTACCACGCGGCGTCGTGCACGGCGGCCTTCTCCGCGGGCTCGTTGCCCAGGAGGTAGGCCTTCGAGAGCGGCGGCCGCTCATAGGGGAGATACGGCTCGTCGGTGAAGAGCACGATGCCGCCGTCGTACCCGCGTTCGCGGAGTGCGGTCACGGCCGTGCCGCCGGCGAGTCCGCCTCCGACGATGACGATGGGGTGGTCGGACTGGTCGTTCATGCGGTCCTCCGATCGCGGGTGAGGGACAGGAATTCGGCCCGCGAGGAGGGGTTCTCGCGGAGTTGGCCGCGCAGTGCGGCGGTGACCGTGCGCGCGCCCTCGGCCCGGGCGCCGCGGAAGCTCATGCAGCTGTGCTCTGCCTCGATGACGACGCCGACCCCGCGCGGTCCCAACTGCTCCTGCAGGTGATCGGCGATCTGCGTGGTCAACCTCTCCTGAGTCTGCGCCCGGCGGGCGAAGAATTCCACCGTGCGCGCGAACTTCGACAGCCCGAGGATGCGCTCGCCCGGCAGGTAGCCGACATGGGCCACGCCGTGGAAAGGGAGGAGGTGGTGCTCGCACAGCGACCGCACCGGAATGTCGGAGACGAGCACGAGTTCGTCGTACTCGCCGGTGTTCTCGAAGGTGGTGAGATCGAACTCGGGGACGGTCAGCAGCTCCGCGTAGGCGTGCACCAGCCGGCGGGGCGTCTCGAACATGTCCGGACCGTCGATGGGCAGTCCGAGTGCGGCGAGCATGTCCGCGGCGGCCCGCTCGGCGACGGCCAGGTCGATGGGCGCGGGTTCGTGGCTGATCCGCGGGCGCCAGTGGCGGGGCTCGGCCGGTGTTTCGGTCATGGTCACTCCTCCGTTGTAACTGTTAATATCGTGTCTGTTAGAGATCGGTACGTCAAGGTGGTGTCATGCGCGACCAGATCGAGAGCCTCGCGGCGCTGGCCGACCCCGTGCGGCGACGCCTGTACGACGCCGTCGTCGCCACCTCCGAGGGACTGAGCCGCGAGCAGGCGGCGGCGGTGGTCGACATCCCCGCGCACTCGGCGCGCTTCCATCTCGATCGCCTGGTGGCGGCGGGACTGCTCGACGTCACCTCCCGGCGGCTGACCGGTCGCACCGGGCCGGGAGCCGGGCGGCCGGCGAAGGTGTACCGGCGGTCGGCAGCGACGGTCGAGGTCTCGGTGCCGCCGCGACGCTACGACCTGGTCGCCTCGGTCTTCGCGGGCGCCGTCCAGCGCAGCCTCGGCGGCGCCGAACTGGCGCAGGCCCTGGCCGCGGAGGCCCATCAGGCGGGCCATGACGACGCCTGGGCCCATGACGCCGGCGGCGACGACGAGGAGCGCACCACGGCAGTCCTGGAGGGCCGCGGCTTCGCGCCGTACCCGACCGACGAGGGCATCAGGTTGCGCAACTGCCCCTTCGACGCTCTCGCCCGCGAGCACACGGCCCTGGTCTGCGGGGTCAACCGGGACTACGTCGCCGGTGTCGTCGACGGCCTCGGCTGCACGGGCCTGACCGCCGTCCTCGATCCCGGAGAGGACCGGTGCTGCGTCCGGATCGCCCGGGAGAGCTGAGCCGGGCGCGCTCTCAGGCTGCCGTCACGCTCACCTCGTAACGTCGCACGCAGCCCACGAGGAGGACACATGCGAGGCAGGCACGCCCGAGCCGCCGCCGGAGCACTGGCCCTGATGCTGACCGCCACCGCGTGTGGCGGCCGCACGGCCGCCCCCACACGTTCCGTCAACGACACCCGGCCGGCCGCGGTCGACTCGCCGGCACCCTTCCCCTTCGCGGATCCGTTGCCGGGGATGCCGGCGGTGATCGGTGGCGACGTGTACGCCGCCGACCGCGCGGGCGAGGTCCAACCGCGGATTGCCCACGATCCGGCCTATCTCTACGTGCCCAACTCGTACGGCGCCCCGACGACGACCGTGATCGATCAGCGCACCCACCGGATCGTGCGGGTGCTGAACACCGGGACGCTGTCGCAGCACGTGACGCCGTCGTACGACCTGAAGACGCTGTACGTCGAGGCGAGCGTGGCCAACCAGATCGTGGCGATCAACCCGCGGACCGGCCGGATCGAACACCGCTATCGGCAGCCACGGCCGTACAACCTCTACTTCACGCCCGACGGCCGGCGCGGGATCGTCATGGAGGAGCAGGACAACCGGATCGACTTCACGAATCCGCACACCTTCAAGCTGATCCACTCGGTGAGCGATCCGCGCTGCAAGGGCCCCAATCACGCGGACTTCTCCGCGAACGGACGCTTCTTCCTGGTGACCTGCGAGTTCAGTGGCGTCATCCTGCGGATCTCGACCTTGCACCCGCACGTCACCGGCATCCTGAGGCTGCCTGCGGGCTCGATGCCGCAGGATCTCCGACTCTCGCCGACCGGACGCGACTTCTATGTCGCCTCGATGATGACTGACGAGGTGCTGCGGATCTCCGCGCGGCATCGCCTGCGGATCATCGGCCGGATCCACACACCGTCGATGCCGCACGGGATCTACCCGAGTCGCGACGGCCGCTTCCTCTACGTCTCCGACCGCGGTGCCGGCGAGGTCAGCGTCATCTCGGTGCGGGGCAACCGCATCGTCGACACCTGGAAGATCCCCGGGGGCGGCACCCCGGACATGGGCGGGCTGTCGGCGGACGGCAAGACCCTTTGGCTGTCCGGACGCAGGGACGGCTATGTCTACGGCTGGAACACCCGCACCGGCAAGCTGATCGCGCGCATCCGCGTCGGCGGTCAGCCTCACGGGCTGCTGGTCTGGCCGCAGCCCGGCCGGTATTCGCTGGGGCACACCGGGAACATGCGATGAGGGCGGTGCCGGCTCTGGTGCTGCTCGCGCTCGTGGCCGGCTGTGCGAGTACGACGACCCCACCCGCTCGTCCGGCAGCCACGTCGCCGAGCGCTTCGCGGACGGCTCCCGCCCCGGCCGTCAGGGTGCGCAGGGTGGCGTGGCGGCTGCCCGGACCGGTGTCGCGGGAGGCGGCCGTCGTGAACGCCGACGGCGGCATCACGATCGCCGGCGGCCTGCACCCGGGCGACCAGACGACCGATGAGTTCTACACGATCGATCCGGCGAATGGCAGGGTCAGCGGACGCGGACGGCTCCCGGTCCCGGTGCATGACACCGCGGGGGTGGCGATGGGCGATGGGGACTGGGTCCTCGGGGGAGGCAACAGCAGCGAGCAGGACGTCGTACAGCGGGTGCAGGGGCGACGCGCGATGGTTCTCGGCCACCTGCCGGGCGCGCGCTCCGACCTGGTGGCGACGGCCGGTTCGGGTCGCGGGTGCGTTCTGGGCGGCTTCGACGGTAGCTCCGTGGCGGTCGGAGCCGTCGACTGCAGCAGCGACGGCGGGCACTGGAAGCGGATCGCCGTTCTGCCCATACCGGTGCGCTACCCCGCGGTGGTGCGGACGGGCGACACCGTGCTCGTCTTCGGTGGCCAGCGAGGACTCTCGATGGTCGACGCGGTGCAGCAGGTCGATCTGCGGACGGGCGTCGCCCGTGTTGTGGCGCACCTGCCGGTGCCGCTCGGACACGAGGCGGCGGTCGCGACCCCGACGGGCGTGCGGATCCTGGGTGGCCGGACGGCGGCACACGCGGTCACCGCGAGAGCCTGGTCCTACGATCCGGCGACTCGGCACTTCCGGCGGATCCGCTCCCTCCCGTATCCACTCGCCGATGCGGGCGTGGCGGTCACGCCGACGGCGACGTGGCTGCTCGGCGGCGAGACGCCTGACTGGACGGACCGGGCGTTGGAGATCAGTACGCGGTGAGAACGATCGGGCCGTCCTCGGTGATCGCGACGGTGTGCTCGCTGTGGGCACCACGTGAACCGTCGGCCGACCGCAGCGTCCAGCCGTCGGGGTCGGTGAAGATCTCGTCGGTGCTCTGGAGGAACCACGGCTCGATGGCGATGACGAGTCCGGGGCGCAGCCGTAGGCCGCGTCCGGGCCGGCCGTCGTTGGGGACGTGCGGCTCCTCGTGCATCGTGTGGCCGACGCCGTGCCCGCCGAACTGCAGGTTGACGGTCAGATCGGCGGTTCGTGCGGTCTCGCCGATCGCGTTGCTGATGTCCCCGAGCTTGTTGCCGACCACCGCGACCGCGATGGCCGCCTCCAGCGCACGCTCGGTGGTGGCGATCAGCTCGAGGTCGCGGGGGTCCGCCGTACCGACGACGACGCTCCGGGCCGAGTCGCAGACCCATCCGTCGACCGCACAGGCGAAGTCGACGCTGAGGAGGTCACCGTCCTTGAGCACGTAGTCGTAGGGGAGTCCGTGCAGGACCGCGTCGTTGACCGAGGTACAGAGCACCTTTCCGAAGGGCGCCGCACCGAAGGACGGGTGGTAGTCGACGTAGCAGGACTCGGCACCGTGCTCCTTGATCATCCGGTGCGCGAAGGCGTCGAGATCGAGCAGGTTCACGCCCACGTCGGCCGCGTCGACGAGAGCCTGGAGCACGTCGGCGACGAAGCGTCCCGCGGGACGCATCTGCTCGATCTGGTTGGGCGTACGGAGTTCGATCACCAAGGAAGATTACGTCAGAGCTTCTCCGAGCCCACGACCCACATGGCGAAGAACTGCGAACCGCCGCCGTACGCGTGACCGAGGGCACGCTTCGCACCGTCGACCTGGTGCTCGCCGGCCCGGCCGCGCACCTGCAGCGCCGCCTCGGCGAAGCGGATCATGCCCGAGGCCCCGATCGGGTTCGAGGAGAGCACGCCGCCGCTCATGTTCACCGGCAATTGGCCGCCCATCGCGGTCGCACCGGACTGAGTGAGCTTCCAGCCCTCGCCCTCGCCGGCGAAGCCGAGGTTCTCCATCCACATGGGCTCGAACCACGAGAAGGGCACGTAGATCTCCGCGCAGTCGATCTCCTCGAGCGGATTGGTGACGCCCACCTTGTTCCAGAGGTACGCCGCCGCATCGCGGCCCGCGCGGGGATTCACCTGGTCGCGCTCGGAGTAGGCGAGCGGCTCGGAGCGCATCACCTGGCCGTGGATCCACGCCGGTGACTCGACGCCCCGGCTCTCCACGACATCCTCGGCGGCGATCACCATCGCGCAGGCGCCGTCGGAGGAGGGGCAGGTCTCGTCGAAGCGGATCGGATCCCAGAGCATCTGCGAGGCGAGCACGCTCTCGACGGTGGTGTCGGGATTGCGCAGGTGGGCGTGCGGGTTGCGCAGCGCGTTCTGCCGGTCCTTCGCGGCGACGATCGCGCCGGTGTCGAGGGCGGCTTCGGAGCGGCGGATGTAGGCACGCACGTGCGGCGCGAAATAGCCGCCCGCACCGGCGTGCACCGGCATAGTAAAGGGCACCGGCACGGAGAGGGCCCACATCGCGTTGGACTCGGACTGCTTCTCGTAGGCGACCGTCAGGACGCGCTTGTGCACGCCCGACTGCACCAGCGAGGCGGCGACGATGGCGGTCGAGCCTCCGACGGAGCCGGCCGTGTGGACGCGCAGCAGCGGCTTGCCCACCGCGCCGATGGACTCGGCGAGGAAGAGCTCCGGCATCATGACGCCCTCGAAGAGGTCGGGCGCCTTGCCGACGACGACCGCGTCGATGTCGGCGAAGGTCATGCCCGCGTCCTCGAGGGCGCGGTCGATCGCCTCGCGGAGCATGCCGGGCATCGACACGTCCTCACGCTTGGCTCGGTAGTAGGTCTGGCCGACACCCACGACGGCCGCTCTCTGCTTCCCCATCAGGAAGCTCCTTCCAAGGTGCAGACGAGGTTCTGTTGCAGGGCAGGACCGGAGGTGGCGTGGGCGAGGGCGGTCCGGGCCTCGCCGGACCAGACTCGGCGGGCGGCCTCGCCGATGCGGATCAGGCCGGCGCTGAACATCGGGTTGGCGGCGAGTGCACCGCCCGACGGGTTGATCGTGGTCTCGTCACCGAGGCCCAGCTCGCGACGCAGGATCAGCTCCTGGTGGCTGAACGGGGCGTGCAGTTCGGCGACGTCGTACGTCATACTCCCGTCGGCGCCGGCGGCCTTGCCGGCGGCCGCGGCGCTCGGCGAGCGCAGCAGGTCGCGCAGGCCGAGGCTGGAGGCGTCGGCACTGTGCGCGAAGCCGGTGATGGTCGCGCTGCGCTCCTTCACCCGCTCGTACAGGGGCGAGTCGGTGGCGACCACGATCATCGCCGCGGCGCCGTCGGTGATCGGCGCGCAGTCCCAGCGACGCAGGGGATCGGAGAACTTCGGCTGGGCGAGTACGTCGTCCACGCTGGTCGCGCCCTTGCGTACGGCGTACTCGTTGTCCGTCGCCGACGTGCGCGAGCGCGCCGCGACCTCGGCGAGCGCCTGTTCGTCCCACTCACCGGCGTCGAGGCCGAGACGAGCCTGCAGGGCCGCGATCGAGACGGTGTCGGGCCACAGCGGGGTGACGGTGTACGGGTCGAGCTGCAGCGCGAGGGTACGACGCAGCGGGCTCGCCGAGGACTTGCCGAAGCCGTAGACCAGGCCGCTGTCGGCCTCGCCGGTCTGGATCTTCAGCCAGGCCTCGTAGAGCGCCCATGCCGCGTCCATCTCGACGTGCGACTCGCTGATCGGCGGCACTGCTCCGAGCGCGTCGATCGCGGTGACGAAGCTGAAGGAGCGCCCGGCCAGGTAGTCGCTGGAGCCGGAGCACCAGAAGCCGATGTCCTCCTTGGACCAGCCGGTCTGCTCCCAGAGCTCGGCCAGGATCGGAACCAGCAGTTCGACGCAGTTCGGGGAACCGTCGAACTCACGCATCTGACGCTGTGCGAAGCCGACGACGGCGACATCTCTCATCAGTGGGCCCTCACAGGTGGTTCTTGTAGGTGTCGAAGTCCGCATCCGGGTCGCCGGTGGGCTCGAAGTGGCTGATGTTCTCGAGCGAGAAGGTGCGCTCGGCCTCGGGCTTCCAGACCGCCTTCACCCGCATGCCCATCCGCACATCGCTGGCCTCGGTGCCGAGCACCAGGTGCAGGAAGGCGATGTCCGCGCCGTCGAGCAGCACGTACGCCGACACGTACGGCGGCTTGATCTTCTGGCCGAGGTAGGGGACGTTCACGATGCAGAAGGTGGTCACGATGCCGGTGTCGGCGAGTTCGTGCGGCTCGCTCGTCGGTACGCCGTCCACCGGGCAGGCGCCGCGCGGTGGCACGTAGACCTTGTGGCACTCCGGGCAGGCCTGGGCGAGGATCCGCCCCTCCTTGAGGCCGCGACCGAAGGCGGATTCCTCGGGGGAGGCGACGTACTCGTAGTCGAGGACGACGGGCGTGGTGATGCCGGTGACCGGCTCCGCGGGCGCGATCGACCCGGCGACGCCGTCGTCAGAGACGCTGCGCCTGACCTCGTCGGAGACGCCGCGCCCGACCTCGTCGGAGACGCCGCGTCCGACCTCGTCAGAGACGAAATGGGCGATGTCGGTGATCGCTCCGGTGCGCTCCGCAGCCCACTGGACGCGGACCCGCATGCCGGTGCTGACCGTCTCGGGGGAGTCGGCCGCAACTGCGTGCAGCAGTGGCGTGTCCGCGCCGTCGAGGCGGATCAGTGCCCACGCGAAGGGCCGGTCCAGGGGCTGGCCGGCCACAGGCTCGCTGACCCACGACCACGTCAGCACCTCGCCGGCGCCGGCGACCTCGCGGAAGTCGGTCACCGGGGCCAGGGTCACCGGGTCGAACTCCGGCGGCGGTACCGCGACGCGGCCGTCGGCGAGGACGCCGCCGACGATCTGGCCGGAGGCGAGCCCGGTCATGAACCGCGACAGCACCGGCCCGAGCGAGCGGGTGTAGGGGAATTCGACATGCATCTGTGCATGCAGTGACGCCGAAGCACTCATGACGTCGAAAATAGAACACGTTCTATTCAGATGCAACCATCTCTGGCAGGGTGTGCCCCATGAAACTTGGTCTGCAGCTCGGATACTGGGGCGCTCAGCCGCCGACGAACACCGCCGAACTGGTCGCTGCCGCCGAGGACGCCGGCTTCGACGCGATCTTCACCGCCGAGGCCTGGGGTTCCGATGCCTTCACGCCGCTGGCCTGGTGGGGTCGCGAGACCTCGCGGGTCCGGCTCGGCACGTCGATCGTCCAGATGTCCGGCCGGGCCCCGACCAGCATCGCGATGCACGCGCTCACGCTCGACCACTTGACCAACGGCCGGGTGATCCTGGGCATGGGCGTGTCCGGCCCGCAGGTCGTCGAGGGCTGGTACGGCCAGCCCTTCGGCAAGCCGCTCGCCCGCACCCGTGAGGTGGTCTCGATCATCCGCCAGGTGCTGGCACGCGAGGCCCCGGTGACCAACGACGGCCCGCACTACCCGCTCCCGTACGTCGGCCCCAACGGGGTCGGTCTCGGCAAGCCGCTGAAGCCGATCGTGCATCCGCTGCGTGCCGACATCCCGATCTGGCTCGGTGCCGAGGGGCCGAAGAATGTCGCCCAGACCGCCGAGATCGCCGACGGCTGGATCCCGATCTTCTACACCCCCAAGTCGGCGGGGATGTACCAGCCCTGGCTCGACGAAGGCTTCGCGCGACCAGGTGCGCGGCGTACCCGTGAGGACTTCGAGATCGCGGCCACCTGCCACCTGCAGATCACCACGAGCGACCAGGAGCGACAGGCCGTCGTCGACGCCATGAAGCCCTTCGT
Source organism: Marmoricola sp. (assembly GCA_030151765.1). GTDB lineage: Bacteria > Actinomycetota > Actinomycetes > Propionibacteriales > Nocardioidaceae > Marmoricola. Next base: position 2,024 of record JASLCW010000009.1, on the reverse strand, counting down.
GGCGCTGTACATGGGCGGCATGGGCGCCAAGGACCAGAACTTCCACAAGTTCGTCTTCGACCGGATGGGCTACGAGTCCATCACCGGTCAGGTGCAGGAGCTCTTCCTCGCCGGTGACCGCGACGGCGCCGCCGCACTGATCCCGGACGAGCTGGTCCAGGACCTGCACATCATCGGCGACGCCGGCTACGTGAAGGAGCAGGTGGCGGAGTGGGGGGCGACGGGCGTCACGACGCTGCTGTTGAGCTGCCGGGACGCCGACGAGATCCGGACGGTCGCCGAGCTGCTCGCCTGAGTCGTCGCTGCACCATCAGCCCTTGGGCGGCAGCGAGGCGGCGTAGGCGACCGAGCGGTCGATCCACTCCTGCAACTGCTCGTCATCGGCGACCGCCGGGGTGCTCACCCGCAGCCAGCCGGTCATTGGTCGACCGCGCATCGCCATGGGTTCGACGGTGTCGCCGTTCACGAGGGCGTCGCCGGTCTCCGGGTCGACGCGGGCCATGAGTCCGCCCTGCCCGCTCGCGGCCACCGCCATGTTGCCGTTCACCAGGAAGGCGAGCCCGCCGAACATCTTCCGCTCGGAGACGTCGGCGGTGCCGATGATGAGGTCGCGGATCCGGCCGGCCAGGTTCTCGTCGTACGCCATGCGCCGATTGTGACCCTTCCGGTCCTTTACCGTCGCTAGAACACGTTCTAGTGTGAGCAGCATGAGCCTCACTCCCGGTCCGGACACGCTTCGCCTCGGCACGCACAACGGCCACCTGATGGTGGCGGCGCTGAAGCGGCACGCGCATCGCCCCATCGTGCATCTCGGCGAGGTGAGCCTGACCGGCAAGGAGACCGCCGACCGGATCTCGCAGTACATCCAGGCCTACGAATCGCTCGGCGCCGGCAGCGGTACGGCGGGTGCCCTGCTCGCGCTCAACCGGCCCGAGGTGCTCTTCATCATCGGCGCCGGACAGACGCAGGGCTTCCAGCGCACCTCGCTGCACCCGCTGGGCTCGGCCGACGACCACGCCTACGTGATCAACGATGCCGGCATCACCACCCTCACCGTCGACCCGTACTTCGCCGGGCGTGCGGTCGAACTCCTGGAGAAGTGCCCGGGCCTGACCAAGATCCTCACCATCGGCCCGGTACCGCCGGAGCTGGCCGAGGTGGGTGTCGACCTGACCGAGGTGGCGGCGACCTTCGAGCCGAGGACGCTGACGGCCGCCCTGCTTCCCGAGGACCACATCACCTCGATCACCTATACCGGCGGTACGACGGGCAAGCCCAAGGGCGTGATCGGGACGGCCCGCGCCTTCTCGACGATGACCCAGGTCCAGTTGGCCGAGTGGGAGTGGCCCAAGGAGCCGCGCTTCCTCATGTGCACGCCGCTCTCGCACGCCGGCGCCGCCTTCTTCGTCCCGGTCGTGATCAAGGGCGGCACCCTTTTCGTGTCCGCCCGCTTCGACCCGGCCGAGGTGCTCGCCACGATCGAGGAGAAGAGGATCAACTCCCTGATGCTGGTGCCGACGATGCTCTACGCGCTGCTGGACCATCCCGACTCGAAGACGCGCGACCTGTCCAGCCTCGAGACCGTCTACTACGGTGCCTCCGCGATCAACCCGGTGCGGCTGAAGGAGGCGATCGAGCGCTTCGGCCCGATCTTCGCCCAGTACTACGGCCAGTCCGAGGCGCCGATGGCGATCGCCTACTTCGGCAAGGGCGAGCACGTCGACGCGTCCGGCAAGCCGATCGAGTCCCGGCTCACCTCCTGCGGCCGCCCGTCGGCCTTCATCCGTACGGCGCTGCTCGGCGAGGACGGCCGGCCGGTGCCGCAGGGTGAGCCGGGGGAGATCTGCGTCGCCGGCTCGCTGCTCTCCGGCGGCTACTGGAAGCTCCCCGAGCCGACCGCGGAGACCTACCGCGCGGACGGCTGGATGCACACCGGTGACGTGGCCCGGGAGGACGCGGACGGCTTCTGGTACATCGTCGACCGGACCAAGGACATGATCGTCACCGGCGGCTTCAACGTCTTC
>JASLCW010000454.1 GCA_030151765.1 Marmoricola sp. | reverse complement strand
CCTGACACAGCAACCGTCACCGAAGTCCTGATACAGAACTGTCACCCATGTCCTGAGACATCACACGGCGCGGCCTGGTCGGTTCTGTCGGCGGCAGCACATATGTTCGAACCATGGCGACCAAGGCGAAGGCGACGCGGCCCGACTACCACTGCACCGAGTGCGGCTGGACGACCGCGAAGTGGGCCGGCCGCTGCGGCGAGTGCCAGGCCTGGGGCACCGTCGTGGAGAAGTCGGCGCCCAAGAGCCGGGTGCTGGCCGGGCCGGTGACCACGCCGGCGCGGCCGATCGGCGAGGTGCCGATCGAGGACACGCACTCCCGCACCACGGGCGTGCCCGAGCTCGACCGCGTGCTCGGCGGCGGCCTGGTCCCCGGGGCCGCGATCCTGCTCGCGGGTGAGCCGGGGGTGGGCAAGTCGACGCTGCTGCTCGAGGTCGCCGCCCAGACCGCGCGCCGGCGGCACCGCACGCTCTACGTCACCGGCGAGGAGTCGGCCGCCCAGGTGCGGATGCGCGCCGATCGGACCGGCGGTGTCCATGACGAGCTCTACCTCGCCGCCGAGACCGATCTCGGCGCCGTGCTCGGCCACATCGAGGCGGTGCGGCCCGCGATGCTGGTGATCGACTCCATCCAGACGATCAGCGCCGCCGACATCGACGGCGTGCCCGGAGGGGTCACCCAGGTCAAGGAGGTGTCCGCCGCCCTGATCCGCACCTGCAAGCTCCGCAACATCGCGCTGGTGATCGTCGGGCACGTGACCAAGGACGGCTCCATCGCCGGCCCGCGCGTCCTCGAGCACCTCGTCGACGTGGTGCTGCACTTCGAGGGCGAGCGCACCTCACGGCTGCGCATGGTGCGCGCGGTCAAGAACCGCTTCGGGCCGGTCGACGAGGTCGGCTGCTTCGACCTCTCCGCCACCGGCATCGTCGCGATCACCGACCCCACCGGCCTCTTCCTCGAGATCCGGGACATCCCCGTCCCCGGCACCTGCGTCGCCGTGACGATGGAGGGTCGTCGGCCGATGCTCGGCGAGGTGCAGGCTCTGGTGACCGCGTCCGCCAGTGAGCGTCCCCGCCGGGCCACCTCGGGCGTCGACTCCTCCCGGCTGGCGATGATCCTCGCGGTGCTGCAACAGCACGCGGGCCTGCGCCTGTCCAACCATGACGTCTTCGTGTCCACCGTCGGCGGCGCCCGGCTCACCGAGCCCTCCACCGACCTCGCCATCGCCCTGGCCATCGTCTCCGCGACCCTGCAGACGCCCCTGGGCCGCAATGTCGCGGCCATCGGCGAGCTCGGTCTCTCCGGGGAGGTCCGGCGGGTGCGCGATCTCGGCGTACGACTGGCCGAGGCCTCGCGGATGGGTTTCCGCTCGTCCGTCGTACCGGCCGAGGACGCGCGCGCCGCGGGCAACAGCCGCGTCCTCGACGGCATGCGGGTCACCGACCTGCGCGACATCGGTCAGGCACTCAGCGTGCTGGGCCTCGACAAATATTCCGATCGCCTCCGCGCTGACGGATAGACTCACCTGCCGTGGCCACTCCCGAGCGCACCGACGACCTCGAGCGTCTGCGCACCGCCCTCGCCACCATCGCACCCGGTACGCCGCTGCGCGATGGTCTCGAGCGCATCCTCCGTGGTCGCACCGGTGCCCTGATCGTGCTCGGTCAGGACCGCAATGTCGACGCCATCTCCACCGGCGGCTTCACCCTCGACGTGCCCTTCTCGGCGACCGCCGTCCGTGAGCTCGCCAAGATGGACGGCGGCATCGTCCTCGACTCCGAGGTCACCCGCATCCACCGCGCCAATGTGCACCTGATGCCCGACCACACCATCCCCAGCGAGGAGACCGGCACCCGGCACCGCACCGCCGACCGGGTCGCGAAGCAGACCGGCCATCCGGTCATCTCGGTCTCGCAGTCGATGCAGATCATCGCCGTCTACGTCGGCGAGATCCGCTACGTCCTCGAGGACTCCGGCCAGATCCTGGCCCGCGCCAACCAGGCGCTCGCCACCCTCGAACGCTACAAGCTGCGGCTCGACGAGGTCTCCAGCACACTGTCCGCGCTCGAGATCGAGGACCTGGTCACCGTCCGCGATGTCGCGGTCGTGGCCCAGCGCCTCGAGATGGTCACCCGGATCGCCCGCGAGATCGAGGGCTATGTCCTCGAGCTCGGCACCGACGGTCGCCTGCTCTCCCTCCAGCTCGAAGAGCTCTTCACCGGTGTCGACGTCGAACGCGAACTCATCGTCCGCGACTACCAGCAGCGCCGCCGCCGGCACCGTGATCCCGAGGCCGTGCTCGCCGAGCTCGAATCCCTCTCCCCCACCGACCTGGTCGACGTGGGCCACATCGCCGTGGCGATGGGCCTCGGCGACGCCGAACATCTCGACGCCGCCGTCTCACCGCGCGGCTATCGCCTGCTCGCCAAGGTCCCGCGACTCCCCAGCCTGGTCATCGACCGGCTGATCGATCACTTCGACTCGCTGCAGAAGCTGCTCTCCGCCAGCGTCGAGGACCTGCAGCTCGTCGACGGGGTCGGCGAGCTCCGCGCCCGGAGTGTCCGCGAGGGACTCTCCCGTCTCGCCGAGTCGAGCATTCTCGAGCGCTACGTCTGAGTTCTTGGTCCGCCGGTAGCTGCCGCACGAAGTCCGGCGGGGTTCCCCTCCCCGGCTGGCGGCCTTCGGCTGTCTCGCTTTCTTGAATGGCTCGGTACGGCTCGGCTTCTGGTTGCGCCTAGGTGGTCACCCTCGCCTTTCGGCTCACCGCCCGGCTTGGGTTGCGCCCTGTGGGTACGGCGGCTTCCACCCCTCCGTCTTGCATTGCCTACCCTCGGATTCACGTCTTCGGGATGTCCCTTAACCGTCCACAGCCCGTCTCGTTTTGCCCTTGTCCACAAGG
>JASLCW010000430.1 GCA_030151765.1 Marmoricola sp. | reverse complement strand
TTGGTGCTGCCCGCCTTGCTGACCAGCATCAGCTTGTCGTGCATCGCGCCGCCCTTGCCGCGGCAGGTCTGGTAGCAGGTGCGGATCCAGCTGCGCAGGGCCGGCGGCCGATCGGCATTGCCCTTGGACAGGGCATTGCGCAGCGTCGGGTAGGAACGGCCCGGACCCTGGCTCTGTGCCAGCGGCCGGGACATGATGATCTGCACGCCGACGCCGCGCTTGTGGGCCGCGATGAAGACGCCGGCCAGCCGGGGCGAATCGAAGTTCCAGGTCATGACCTTGATGGTCTGACCCTTCTTCACGTGGCTGACGGTGGAGGCGATCTTGTTCTGGATCGCGGCCTGCCGCCCCTTGCGGAAGGGGTGGTTGAAGGTGATGCCCGAGGTGACGACATAGGGCGGCTTCGGCGGCTTGGGCTTGCTCGTCGCAGCGGACTTGACCGGCGTCGCGGCGGTCGCCGTACCGACATTCGCCGTGCCGGCCACGATCAGTGCGGTTGCGAGCAGCGCTGCCGCTCCCGAGATCGCCTTACCCCGTCGCTTCGCAGCAGACGGGGTCCCCCACCTGTTCGCCATTCCCCAACTCCGTTCAGTGTTACTTGCGCGTGCACTTCACGGTCTTGATCCCGTCCAACTGGTACTGGGCGCGGACGGCCAAGTGGTCGGAGGCGGTGTCGGGAAGTACGACCGCGGAGACGGCCCTGAGGCCCGGGCCACCATACATGAGGAAGTCGATCCTGGTGCGCGGATGACCAGCGGGATGAGTGGCGCCCTTGCCGGCGCCGGCGACATTCCAGGTATCGCTCAGACGCGAGGCCAGAACACGGTCGGGAGCCGAGCCCGGCCAGGTGTTCATGTCGCCACCGAGGATCTTCGGCCGGGGGTCGGCGGCCAGGATCTGCGAGATGGTCCCCGCCTGCCGGAGCCGGTTGGCGCCGGAGGTGTTGTCGAGGTGGGTGCTGTAGATGCTGACCTCGGTGCCGTAGAAGTTGATGACCACGTGCAGCAGGCCGCGCGGCTGGGAGTGGTTGATGTTGGGCAGCGGGGTGTTGGTCCACTTGATGATCGGGTACTTGGAGACGACCGCCGTACCGTAGAGGCCGTCGCCGAAGGTGACATTGCGCCCGAAGGCGTAGTGCCAGCCGCCGAGCTGGGAGGCGAACCAGCCGGCCTGGTCGATGTTGCCGGTGCTGCGGCGGTGGTTGTCCACCTCCTGGAGCAGGTAGACCTCGGCATCGGCGCGCCTCATGACGCCGAGCAGGCGGGTCAGTCCGCCGGCGCGACCCGACTTGATGTTGTAGGTCGCGGCAGTGAGGGGCTCGTCGGTGACGACCGTCTGGCACCGGGTCTGGGAGGCCATCTGCTCGACCGTCGCGATCAGCGAGGGAGAGACGCCGCCCTTGGTGGCCGAGGCGCTCGGGGCGGGGCTCGCCGTCGACGGCCCGTCGGTGGACTGCGTCGCGATGCCGGCCGGCCCGTTGCTCGATGCGACGGGGGTGTGGGAGGGCTTCGACGAGAGGATGTTGAGGGAGACCTTCAGGCCCGCGACGACGGCGACGATGACGAGGATCGTGACCAGAATGTCCGACGTCGAGGGGATGAAGTCCTTCCATCTGCGCTCGAGCGCACGGCGACGACGTCCCTCCACCTGCCGAATGTTAGACGACCGTCCTCGGGTAACGTAGCGGTTCGTGTCCAGCGCTGTGAACAACTCGGGACGACTCCGGCTGGCGGCCGCGGCGATCGTGGGCGCAGGCCTCGTCGCCGGGTGCTCGAGCGGCGCACCCGCGGAGTTCGCCGGGACCGTGCACTACAAGAAGCCGGGGGAGCAGCCCGCGGTGGCGGCCCCGACGAAGCACGACACGGTGCTCGGCCCGGATGCGACGCCGGTCCCGGTCGCGTCGCCGAAGAAGCCGAATCTCCTGATGATCACGATGGACGACGCGGCGCTGAAGGACATGCAGTTCATGCCGCATCTCCAGAAGCTCGTCGCCGACCAGGGCGTCACGATCGCGAACGGCATCTCGCCGACGCCGATCTGTGTCCCCGCGCGCGCCTCGCTGCTCACCGGGCAGTACGCCGAGAACCACGGCGCGCTCACCATCAGCGGACAGGGCGGCGGCTATCCGGCCTTCAAGGACGCGAACACGCTTCCGGTCAGCCTGCAGCAGGCCGGCTACGACACGATGATGGTCGGCAAGTACCTCAACGGCTACGGCCGCAAGGACATCAGCCACCAGCCGCCCGGGTGGACCACCTGGCGCCCGCTCGTCGACCCGGCGACGTACAACTACGAGCACCCGCTGATCCTGATCGACGGCAAGCTGGTCCGTTCCAACACCTACTCGACGACGCTGCTCAGCGACCAGTCGAACCAGATGATCGAGAACGAGGCCTCCCGGAAGAAGCCCTGGTACCAGTGGGTCACCTACGTGGCGCCCCATACCGGCGGCCCGCACCTCGCCGACGACCCGGCCGGCATCGGTACGCCGGTCCCGGAGAAGCGCGACCGCGGCACCTTCAAGAACCTCAAGCTCGACACGACGCCCGAGATGTTCCAGAAGGACCCGAGTGACATCGGGATCGTCAAGGCAGCGCGACGGATCAATTCACCGGCACGCAAGGCCGGCCTCCGTGTCGACCGGGAGAAGCGGGTCGAGTCGCTGCAGGCCGTCGACCGGGCGATCGAGCGCACCATCGGCACGCTCCAGAAGACCGGCCAGCTCAAGAACACCTACATCGTGGTCACCTCGGACAACGGCTACTTCGTCGGGGAGCACAACCTCAACGGCAAGCTCTGGTACTTCCGGGATGCCATCAAGGTGCCGATGTTCATCCGCGGACCCGGCGTACCGAAGGGGATCACCACGCAGGCCCCGGTCACCAATGCCGACTGGGCCCCCACCTTCGCCGCCCTCGCCGGCGCGAAGATGCACCGCCCGGAGGACGGCGCCAATGTGATGCCGTGGCTGGCCAGCAAGGCGGATCGCCGGGTGATCCCGGTCGCCGGCTGGCCGGTGCACGGTGGGCTGACGCCCTTGTACACGGGCGTCATGGTCGGCCCATGGACGTATGTGCGCGGCAGCAAGGGCCGGGGCGAGATGTACTACTCGAAGTCGGATCCCTACCAGATCTACAACATCTACTACGACCCTCGTTTCAAGGCCCAGCGCCAGGAGCTGCACAAGCTCTGGCTGGAGACCCGGGCCTGCGCCGGCCCCTCCTGCCCGAAGACCTTCATGCGCTGAGTTCACCCGATCGGCACCCCGATTTGAATCACTGATGCCTCGTCCCGTAAGCTTCGTCGTGCGACGCGGGGTGGAGCAGTTCGGTAGCTCGCTGGGCTCATAACCCAGAGGTCACAGGTTCAAATC
>JASLCW010000411.1 GCA_030151765.1 Marmoricola sp. | reverse complement strand
GGCGCCCGCCTGCTAAGCGGGTTTGGAGCTACAACTCCATCGAGGGTTCAAATCCCTCCACCTCCGCAGCACGATGTCCCCGGACATCGGAACAGCCCGAATCCACTCAGGTGGATTCGGGCTGATTCGTTTCCGCTCAGGCAACTGGCCGTACGGCGGCGCCGTCGGTGGTCAGCTGGCGAGCTTGAGCTCGTGGTGTTCGTCGATCAGCTGCTGCGCCGCCGCGCGTACGACGGTCGGGCGGAACTGCCGGCGACGCGACCAGAGGTTCGCGACGAGGGCCTGGCCACCGAGCGCGGCCCAGATGAAGTTGGAGGCCACGCTCGGCCAGGCGTGATAGAGGATCGCGGCGCTACCGCCGAGGAGTCCGCCGATCGTGTTCATCGCGGCATAGCGCATCGAGGTCGAGGTGAGGCGTCCCCGGCACAGGAGGATGTACGCCGTCAGCGTGCCCACCGTGGCCACCCAACCCAACGCCGCCGCAATCATGATCGCCCTTCTCCGCTTGCTCGTTCGTGCTTGGTACTGCGCAATCATGACGGCGGGAGAGGATTAAGTGGTATCGCATTCTTCTCCATCCAGGGTTTAGAATCAGTGAATGCGGATCGAGCCGCAACGCCTCAAGTTCCTCCTGGCCGTCGCGCGCGCCGGCGGGGTGCTCGCTGCCGCTGACGAGATGCGGGTGACGCCGTCGGCGGTTTCCCAGCAATTGAGCCGTCTCGAGCAGGAGATCGGGCGCCAGTTGGTGGTCCGGACGCCGCAGGGCGCCGTACTCACCGCCGACGGTCTGGCGGTGGCACAGGCGGCCGAGGACATCGAGCGCACGCTCAACCTGGTGACCGCGCGATTGGAGGAGGACGAGACCGGGCCGACGGGGACGGTCCGGGTCGGTGCCTTCCACAGCTTCCTGCGCGCGATCGTGATTCCGAGCCTCGAGGACTGGCGTACCAGGAATCCCGGCCTCCGCTTCGAGCTGATCGAGGAGGACCCGGCGGACCTCATGAAGTCCCTGCGCGCGGGCGAGATCGACATGCTGGTCTACGAGCTCGACACCGGCGACGCGCCCCAGAAGCTGCCGGCCGGAATGACCGAGACGCCGCTCCTCGACGAGCCGTGGAAGCTGGTCATGCCCAAGGGCATGCTCGCCGCCAATGACGCGATGGACCTCGCCGCGCTGCCGTTGCCCTGGCTCGGGGTGGACTCCGCGACGGCCAGTGCCCAGGCGATACGCCGGGTCTCCCGGGCCTTCGCCGGCAATCCGACCTTCGCGCACTACTACACCGAGACCCAGACCGGCCTGGCCCTGGTGGCCGCGGGTGAGGGCGTCGCGATGGTGCCCTCGCTGGCCCTCCACGGCATCCCGGACACCGGCTTCGACGCACTGGAGGTTCCCGGCCTCGGCATGCGCCGGATCGTCCTCCGCCGCTACGAGAGGCGCCGTACGCCGGAGAGCATGGACGTCGCCGCGGGTCTCATCCGCGAGGCCTCCGCTGCCTTCGACTTCGACGACACCGAAGTGTCTGTCTAGGCCTTGCCCAACAGGACGCCGACCAGGGCGAGCGCATTGTCGCGAAGCCGGGTGCCGTCGAGATCGCCCACGCCCGAAGCGATCCCGAGGATGCCGCCGTCCAGCTGCTCGAGGACCAGGTCGGCGATCACGGTCGTCGGCAGTGCCGGTGAGAAGGAGCCGTCGCGCTTCCCGTCCTCGACGGCTCCGGTGATGATCTCCGTCCAGCGCCGGTAGACCGCCGCAAAGGCTGCTCGCGTCTCGTCGTGTCGCGCCGCCGCGTTGGCGAACTCGATCCAGATCAGGCAACGGTCACGTAGCGCCTCGCGATCCACGAGCCCGTCGATCAACGCCGCGATCCGCTCCCAGGGGCCGAGGTCCGCCCCTAGTTGTCCGGCCCAGGTGTCGAGCAGATCCTCACTGGCCTGCTGGAAGGCCTGCGCGATCAGCTCGTCGCGGCTGTCGAAGTAGTGCTGCAGTGCGCCGATCGACACCTGCGCCTCACGCGAGACATCGCGGAGCCGGACGCTCTCGTGCCCCGAGGCCGCGATGCAGCTCAAGGTCGCGCGCAGCACCTCGGTACGACGCTCGTCGGCGGTGATGTCCCGACCCACTCGGGCGGTTTGCGCTGGCACCGGGACACTCTCTCAAATTCCGGCTCAGATCTGGGTGCCTACCAGCAGACCGTCGAGGATCGCCTCTTCGACGGTCCGCGCGGCCACGCAGTCGCCGACCTCCAGAAGCCTGACGTCGTCGAGGTCCTCGAGCTCGCGCACCGGCAGATTCCCCTGCGCCAGTACGACGGCCGCGACGTTCTCGACGAGCACCGGCTCGTCGCTCAACGTGTGTTGCAGGTACGCCGTGTCCGCGTCGACACCGATCAACCGCGTGTTGGGCAGGATCTCGATGCGGGCCGCGAGCGCCTGGCGGATCATCGCGGTGCGCACGTACTGCTGCAGTCGTTCGCCCGCGCCGAAGCCGGTCACCGCCAGCGTGACCCGGTGTCCCCGCCCGGCGAGTTCGAGGGCGGCACCGATGCCGGTCCAGTCGCCGCGGGTGTCCGCCACGACGACGTGGCCGGCCGGGACCTCCTGCCCGCCGACGACATCGGCCGCCTGCAGGATCACCGGCTCGTCGAGAATCTCCAGTGCAGGCAGGTACGGCGTCGACCCCGTCGCCATGACGACGACATCCGGGCGGACGCGTCGGACCAGCTCGGCGTCGACACGCACGCCGAGTTCGAAGCGGACCCCTGCTCGCTCCGCCTCCGCGATCAGGTTCGTGATCGCGCCGCCGAATTCCGCGCGGCCCGGAACCCGCTCGGCCAGCAGCACCTGGCCGCCGACCCGACGCGCGGCGTCGTACACGGTGACCTCGTGGCCCCTGGAGGCGGCGACGACGGCGGCCTTCAGTCCGGCAGGCCCACCGCCGGCGACCAGCACCTGCTGGGGACGCTGTGTCAGCGTCAGCGTGCCGAAGCGACGTTCCCGGCCGGTCTCCGGGTGCTGGATGCACGAGATCGGATAGCCCGCCTGGAAATGACCCATGCAGGCCTGGTTGCATCCGATGCAGGCGCGGATGTCGTCGTGACGACCCGAGAGCGCCTTCGCCGGCATCTCCGGATCGCAGATCAGCGCACGCGTCATCGCGACCATGTCCGCCTGCCCGTCACGGACGATGACTTCGGCCTCCTGCGGCTGGTTGACCCGACCGGCGACCATGACCGGGACGTCGACGGCCTTCTTGACCGCAGCCGCCAGCGGCGCGACGTACCCGGCGGCCTCGGTCATCGGAGCCGCGATGTGCAGGGCTCCCGACAGGCTGGAGGAACTGCCGGCGCAGACGCTCACATAGTCGACCAGACCGGCCTCGTCGAGTGTCCGGCAGATGTCGACGACGAGGTCGAGGTGCAGTCCGTCATGGCTCTTCTCCTCCGCGGAGATGCGGATGCCCACGACGAAGTCGGGACCGGTCGCCTCGCGAACGCGACGCAGTGCCTCGGTCACGAAGCGCAGCCGGTTCTCGAAGGAGCCGCCGTACTCGTCCTCGCGCAGATTCGTCGCCGCATTGAGGAACTGGGCCGGCAGGTAGCCGTGGCTGGCCACGAACTCGACGCCGTCGGCACCCGCAGCCTGCAGCCGTACGGCGGCCGCGGCGTAGCCGTCGAGGATCTCCTCGATCTGCTTCGCGGTGACCGGCCGCGGCATCATCACGAAGCGCTCGCTCGGCACCGCCGACGGTGCCAGTGCCATCGGCGCCGTCCCATCGCTGGACTCGCTGATCTCCCTGCCTGGATGGAAGATCTGGCCGATCACGGCAGCGCCTTCCGCGTGTACGGCGTCCACGAGCGCGCGATAGCCCGGGATGACGTCGTCGTCGGTCGCCATCAGCACGTGTGACGTGTAGCGCGCGGTCTCGTGAACACCGGCGACCTGGACCACGATCAGGCCGACGCCGCCGGCGGCCCGAGCCTGCTGGTAGGCGACCAGGTCGTCGGTGACCCGGCCGTCATCGACCAGCACGGTGTCGTGTCCGGACGAGACGATCCGGTTGCGGATCTCCAGATCACGGATCCGGATCGGCTCGGCCAGGCGGGGGAAGAGCGTGGTCATACGGCGAGCGCCTCGGGTTCGGGGTCGACGTCCGTCACGTCGGTCCGCTTGCGGGTGGCCGCCCGGTAGCAGAGGCCGGCGGCGATCAGCAGCGGCACGAAGATCAGGACCGCGTACTGCTGGTACCAGGCCGTCCCGTAGAACTCGGCGCGCGGCCAGGCCAGGTTCACCAGCATCACGCCGCCGTAGACGACCGCCACGATGTTGACGACCAGGCCCCACGGCTTCGGCAGGGTGAAGAG
>JASLCW010000253.1 GCA_030151765.1 Marmoricola sp. | reverse complement strand
GGATCGCCGCGCCGTCCGCGTGGTAGAAACCGCCGCCCACCAGTACGCCGGGAGCGCCGACCTGGAGGTACCACCCGGTCGCCTCACCGACCCTGACGAAGGCGCCCTGATGCGTCTTGTACGGCGTCTTGTCCGCCGCGAAGCGCACATCCCGGTAGGGCCGGAAGATCTTGGCGGGTCCGAATTCGTCGGCCAGCGCATCGGTGAGTTCCGTCATCGGGGTCTTCACCGCGTCGACGTACACCTGCTTGTGCGCCTCCCAGAAGGACTTGGTGTTGTCCATCTCGAGGTCGTCGTAGAAGTCGAGCGCGGCGACGGGAAAGCCTTCGAAGGTCACCGTCCGGTTCTACCGCGAACGTGTTTGTCCGCGCACCTGGGGGTCGGAGGCGATCCCCGGACCCCAGGTGCCGAGACGGTTCACCAGACCCTGATCTCCACCCTCCGGTTGAGCGCCATGCCGGCCGGAGTGGCGTTGCTGGCAGCCGGTGACAGCTCGGAGTGCCCGCGCGCGGTGACGGCGCGGCCCTTGAGCCAGCTCCGCAGGTACTGGTCGACGGCGGTTGCCCGGCGCTGCGACAGTGCCAGGTTGCTGGTCATGCTGCCCCGGCTGTCGGTGAAACCGGTGATCAGGACGTGGTGGAAACCGCCGGATCGGACCGCATTGCCCAGGTGCCGCAGGGTCGTACGAGCACCACGGTCCAGGTCCGAGAGATTGGTGCCGAAGTAGACGGTCGCGCCCAGGGGAGCCGCAGAACGCGACGGCGCGACGTACGCGAGCCGCCGTGCGCCGGCCAACAGTTGGTCCGCGCCCTCGGTACGCACCGTCACCTTGTCGCGCGGGCCGAGCGGTCGGGACAGCGACAGCGTCGGCGTCTCCGAACGTCCGACCAGACGTCCGCCCACGTAGACCCGGTAGCTCGTGGCTCCCGGCCACGGCGCCCACCGCAGGCGGGTGGACAGGCCCTTGCCGAGCCGGTACCGCCCGGAGGCGACCCGGGGCGGCAGCACCGTGACGTGGAAGGTACCGGCGATAGTGGTGACCCCGTCGCTGATCGTCAGGGGTACGTCGTACCGGCCGCTGCTGTGCGCATCGGCGCGGAGCCAGACCCGGCCATCGGCGGTGCGCACCACGTGCAGTGAGCTGGGCAACCCGTACTGCCAGCTGACCACGTCGTCGCCGTTGTCCGGCAGGGTCAGCATCCCGCCGGCCACCACGGTGCGCGATCCGCTCGGTGCGTGCCCGGTGAGCGTCGAGGCGACCACGAGCTCGACCGCTCGGACCACCCGTTCCCCCGTCGCGTCAGTGACGGTGACGTGGAACTCGTACTGGCCCGGGCGCTTGACCGTCCCGGTGATCCGGCCCGTGGCCGCGTCCAGCGTCAGCCCCGGGGGCAGCTGGTCACCCGGGCTCTGGGTGAAGGTCCAGGTGAACGGTCCCACTCCTGAGGTGGCCGGCAGGTCGACGGAGATCGGCGAATCGGGCGTGGTGGTGACGGGATCTGGCTGAGTGACCACGAGGTCGGGTTGCACCGTGAAGCTGGTCGAGTCCGACGCACCGGAGTAGTTCGCCGTCTCGGCGACCGAGGCCGCGATGGTGCACGTGCCCGCGGACACGAGGTTGACCGTGCCGGCGGCACCGACGGTGCAGACCGCCGGTGTCAGCGTGGTGACCTCAGGGGTGATGTCGATCGAGGTCGTGATGACGACATGGGCCGGTCCGGCATTGACCTTGATGTCGGCCACGGGCGCGATCGTCACGCTCTGCGTTGCCCTCGCGACCTGGAAGGAGGTCTCCACCGGTGTCGCCGCGGCGTGGGTGTCGTCGCCGTCCTGGGTGGCGCGGAGGGTGCAGAGGCCGGCCATCAGCGCGGTGACCGAGCCGTCGTGGACGGCGCACACCTCGGGCGTCGTGCTCGCCACCGTGACCGGCAGACCGGCGCTGGAGGAGGGTGCCGGCGTGCCGACGGTGCCACCGAAGACGGTGTCGGGGAGGGCGGGGAAGCTGATCGTCTGGCCGAGCAGGCCCACGACGAAGGAGCGCGTCACCCGGTTCGCGGCATTCCAGTCGCTGTCGCCGGGCTGGTCGGCGGCAACGGTGCAGGTGCCTGCGGCCAGGGGTACGACGGTGCCGTCCTCGATGTCACAGGTGGCCGGCGTGAGGCTGGTGAAAGTGACCGGGAGCTCGCTGGTCGCGGTGGCGCTGAGTACCTGGCCCTCGTCGCCGAGCGTCATGCCGGCGAGCTCGGCGAAGTCGATCGTCTGGTCCGCGGCGGCCGGCGGCTCCTCGGAACAGCCGCCCTCACCAGTGGTGGTGAAGCTTTGGATGGTGCCGTTGTTCGCGCCGACACTGTTGGACGCGACGACCCGGTAGTAGTACGTCGTACATGCGTCCAGGCCGGTCACGGTCGTGGAGAAGGCGGTCGGCGTCGTACCGGTGATCGTGGCCGGCGTCGCCGCCACCGTCGTGCAGGTCGCCAGCGTCGGGTCCGTGCCGTAGCAGAAGTCCACGCTCGTCGAGGTGTTGTTGGCGCTGGCACTCCCGGCCAGGGTGGCCGAGGTGTCGGTGACACCCGAAGCGGAGGTCTGGCCGTCGTTGACGGTGGGAACGTACGGGCTCGCCGCGTTGGGGCACGAGGCGCCGTCGTTGGGCGCGGTCAGTGCCGGAGTCGAGGCGGCACCGCCGACGAGTACGGCGGTCGGCGCGGTGGCCGAGCCCGTCGCGTCGGCGAGGGCCGCCTTGCTGAGCATGAAGACCTTGTTGTCGGTGTTGTTGTAGAAGAAGGCATTGCCGGAGGCGTCGCTGTACGCGGCTCCGTAGTTGCCGTTGGTCGGTCCGGTGACCGTGCGGGACGAGATCTGCTTCGTGTCCATCTTCACGATGTAGAGCGTCTGGTTGTTCAGGCCGTAGGCGAGATCGCCCTGGACGGTCAGGTCGTAGGCGCCCCAGGTGCCCGACGACGCGTTGCCGTTGGCGGCGCCGGTCAGTGCGTACGAGGCGGCGGTCGCCGTCGACACGTCGACCGAGGTCCATGCATTGCCGCTGCTCGGCGCTGCGATCAGCTTGCCCTGGTAGAAGTCACCGCCTGAGGTGGCGACGGTCCCGGTGATCGTCGTACCGGTGCTGAAGCTGCCTGTCGAGTCGATCCTGTAGAGCTTGGTCCCGGAGACCCCGTAGATGTAGTTGTCGGAAGGGTTGTAGCCGATCGCGTTGATGCCCGACACGGCGCCCGTGCCGACACGGCTCATGGAATTGGTCGCGGCGTCGTACTGCTGGAAGGACCCGCCGTTCGTCGCGGTCACCTGGTAGAACTTCGGCACGCACGCGAAGGGGGTGCCGGTGACGGCCTGGGCCGGGCCGGACAGGGGAACGGTCAGGGCCAGCGCGGCGAGGCCGGCGGTGAGTACAAGGCGAATCGTCGCCCCGATGTGCGATCGCATGTCGATCATGCCTTTCGATGGGGAGCTTCGTCATCCCATCGGCGGCGCCTCGCTCAAGTTGATCGCGCCGGCCCGTCCAGGCCCGAATTGCGGCCAAAAGTAGGCCCGCCCCGGGTCGAAGGTCCCGCCATGGTCGACTCCGCCGGGCGCATCGTCCGGGGCGTCGAAGGCGATCTCCACGAGATCCTGGCCACCGACGGTCTGGACGCTGATGCCGCTCGCCGTACGGTCCTCGTCGTGCAGCCCCGAGGTGAGCAGCGGGGTCGGGGCGACCAGCGTCATGACCAGGCCGCGATCCGTCACGAACAACGAGGTGGTGAGGCTGGTGCCGCGAGGGAGGGCGCCGATGACGGCGAGCAGGCTGCGACCGAGCAGACCCGCATGCTCCGCCCCGGCGTCGGTCTCCCCGGAACGGACCGTCAGGCCGACGCCGCGCTCCTGGGCGGCGCTCAAGGCGTGCGCGAACCAGGTGCCCATCTGGGTGAGCTGAGGATCCAGCAGGGTCAGCTGCCGGAGGAAGTGCTCCTGCTCGCCGCAGCGGTTCTGCACGAGCGGGTCGACCGGATTCATCCGGCCTTCGCTGATCGCGGTCAGGATCTCCACCGACTGGTCCAGCCCGGCCTGGCGCCACCGGCGCCGGGCCTCGTCGGCGGCGTCGACGGCGGCCGTCTCCACCCGGATCGCGAAGGCTTCCTGGTGCTCCCGCGAGGCCCGGGCGACGACGGCGGTCAGGGTGCTCATGAAGGCCGATACGCCGAGGACCACACCGATGCCCGCACTGGCGGCGGCGAGGTTCACCAGCGCCGCCTGGGTCGAGGTGGCCGCGACGACGGCGGCGACGACGGCGCTGGTGGCGAAGTAGCCGCCCAGCGCGGCCATGCGGGTGAGGCGGCTGTGCGCGAGAAGGACCAGTGCCAGCGTCGGCCCCACGGGCGCCACGGCCTGCCACAGCAGGGGATCGGTGCGGCCGAAGTCCGCCGACCACACCGAGGCGAGGTAGGCCAGCGGCCCCGAGACCATCAGGAGGGCAGCCGCCAGCGGGGAGAGTCCGATGCGCGAACGTGCCCGCCACGACAGCCAGGCGGCGAGTGCGACGAGCGGCGGCATCAGCCACTCGGGGTTCGGATGCGCGCGGTGGTTGAACAGATCGAGCGAGCTCGACACGACCACGAGACCACCGCAGACGAGGACGCTTCCGCGGGCCCGCACCTGCCTCAGCAGCTCCGCGACATCGATCGACTCCACGACCGCGGTGCGTGGCGGTGCCAGGAAGTCGCTGAGCGGATAGGTCATCCGCACGGTGGTTCCCGATCCGGCGGCGCTGCTGAAGGTGGCACGGATGCCCGCTTCGTCGGCTCGGTCGAGGATGGAGAGCTGTACGCCGCCGTCCGGCCGCGGCGTACGGTCCGTGCCCCTGCCCTCGTCGCGGATCTCCACGACGGCGAGATCCTCGGTGCGATCGATCAGGACGGTCACCTCGTCGCAACCGGAGTGCTTGCCGGCATTGCGGACCGCCTCGGCCGCGGCGCGGCTGAAGGCGCGCACGACCTCGGGCGGTAGCAGCGCCTCCATCTGCGCGATCGACTCGTCGGTCATCCCCACATAGCGCACCCGGATGCCGGTGGGTCGGATCGCGTCCCGCAGGCCCTCTCGCTCGGGTACCTCATGCGGCGTACGAGCTCGGAGCACCTCCAGCGCCCGGAGATCGGCCGCGCACCGCTGGCGGACGGCCTCCTGGTCGGCGACGGCCGCGCCACCGTTGGCGATCGCTCCGAGTGTGTTGATCGCGGTGTCGTGGAGCACCCGCGCGTCCTCGGCGACCTGGCTCATCGCGGACCGCCGGGACTCCAGCCCGGCGATGGACTCCTCGAGGCGCTTCGCCTGCCGGTCCACCCCGTGCGTGTAGTCGATGATGAAGGACAGCCCCACCCGGGCCGACGGGGTCGTCGCGATCAGGAAGACAGCGAAGGAGAGCGGCAGGATCACGGGCCAGCCGGGCCGGGTGATCGCCATCGTCGCGGGTACGACGAGCAGTGCGGTCGCGGGAACGAGGCGCCACCATCGGCCGTCCAGGACGTACGAGTGGACGAGGATCACCATCCACCAGCCGCAGAAGAGCAGCACGCTGTCGGTGGAGGGAACGGTCACCCAGTCGGCGACGAAGACGGCGTACGTCGTGGCCACGACGGCAGTCCGGTTCCACCCCTGGCGCAGGGTGAGCAGGGTGAGGACCAGGCACGCCAGGTGCGCCAGCCACACGGACACCCCGGTCCCGGTCCAGCCGAGCGAGGCGAACACGATCAGCATCAGGACGACCTGCCATCCGGCCATGCCGACGAGCAGCGCGTTCCGGATCGACCTCTCGAGGCTGGTCGTCGCCCAGCCGTCTCGAGCCTGCTCGCCTCGCGGATACCGCAGGCGTCGGAGGCCCTCGCGCGCCAGTGTCTTCGTCAACGCGGCCAGATCACCGCTGCGAAAGGTCCGGCCCACGGCTCAGACCCTATTGGCTCGGCCGGTCAGACGAAGCGGGATTGGAAATCGCCGTACGGGATGGCGCCCTCGGCGAAGCCGAAGGTGCCGTGCGCGAGCATCTCCCGGCCGGCCGCGTCGACGAGGCTGAGGACGGCGCGGGTGAGGGTGCCGCCGACGCTGATCCGGGCGACGCCGAGGGAGCGCAGGGTGGCGGCGTCGATGACGGGGTCGGTGAGGCCCGCGACGACATTGACCGGGGCGTCGATCTCGCGGGTCAGGCGGCCGATCTCGTCGGCATCGCTGACGCCGGGGACGAAGATGCAGTCGGCACCCGCCTCGATGAAGCGCTCCGCCCGGCGGATCGTCTCCGCGAAGGCGTCGGGGTGCTTGGTCATGTAGGGGTCCGTGCGCGCATTGAGCACGAAGGCCTCGGCCGGTCCGCTGGCTCGCGCCGCCTGCAGTCGTTCGACGGCTTCGGGGAGGTCGATGAGCCCGCCGGCATCGGAATCCTCGAGATTGCCGCCGACGACCCCGATCTCGATGGCCGCGGCGACGGTGTCGGCGACATCGGAGGGGTCGGATCCGTATCCGGACTCGAGGTCCGCGGACACCGGGCAGTCGACGACGGCGACGATGCGGGCGATCGCCTCGAGCATGTCCGGCCCGGTCATCCGCCCGTCGGGGATCCCGCGACAGAAGGCGATTCCCGCGCTGGTGGTGGCGATGGCCGCGAATCCGGCGTACTCCAGCATCCGCGCCGAGCCGCCGTCCCAGGCGTTCGGGAGGATGAAGCCCGCGCCGGGGCGGTGCAGGTCACGGAAGGCCTTCACGCGCCCCGGTGTGGCGGTCATGACGTTCACGGTAGACCTCGCGGAGTGTCCGCGCCCAGTCCCGCGGCGGACACAGTTGTAACGTCGCGCCGGACCCGTCGTTGACCCGGTCATGCGCCGCACCTCCCTCGTTGCCCTGGTCCTCGCCGCCGCGAGCTTCGCGGTTCCCGGTCAGGCCTCCGCGGCCCCGGCAGGGACCTGCTCCCCGACCGCTGCGACCTTCTGCGGCGACTTCTCGGCCGCCCAGTACCTGCCCGGGACGCAGACGCCGGCCACCACGGCGGCCGCGCCGGCCGACCTGTCCTTCGGCCTGACGAACACCTCGTCGGGACTCGGCAGCGACGAGAGCCTGTGGTGGAAGTCGATCCAGTTGACCCTGGGCCAGGACTCCCTGCACGCGCCGGTCTTCTCCACCGATCTGCCTGACGGGCTCATCGTCGCCGGCACGCGGGCGGCTTCGACCACCTGCACCCCGGCCAATCCCTACAACGCCACCAACTGCCCCGCCGGCTACGGCTCGGCCTGGGTGGAGTCACCGACCGTCATCATCGGCTTCCCGGTCGCGCCCCGCCACGTCACCTTCGGCATCGTCAACATCCACGCGGTGCGTTCGGGCTCGGACCCGCTCCGCTTCGATGCCACCCTCAGCATCAAGTACCCGGACTCGACCTCCCAGACCGTGACGGTCACCTTCGGCGGCGCCGTGTCGACCGACGGCAAGCCCGGGATCGTGCTGCCGATGACCTTCAACACCGGCGGTGTGCCCAACATGAAGGGCGCCTTCGACGATTTCCACCTGACCTGGCGGGGCACCTCCAACGAGACCACCACCGGTACGGTCGCGGCGGTCACCACCGCGCGGCTGCCGATCGAGTGCGGCACCTCCGCGCTCGCCCTCAGCGCCACCGACGCGGCCGGCGACACGGTGTCCAAGGCACTGCCGGCGACGATCACCGGCTGCCCCACCGTCGGCTCGCTGACCGCGGCACCGGGCCGGATCGCGCGGCAGGTGCAGGCCACCGCCGTGGCCGCCTCCGACTCGCGTGAGGTGACCAAGTACTACTGGGCCTTCGACGACGGCTCGACCACCCAGACGACCTCACCCACGGTCACCCACGACTTCTCCTGGGATGCGCCCCACACGGTGACCGTGGTCGCCGCGGACTCGGCCGGTGCGCTCAGTGCGCCGAAGAAGATCGAGCTCGCCGGCACGACGCTCGCCGGTGTGCAGACCGGACTGACCAAGCTGAGCGGCAAGATCGCTGACGCGACCAGCCACGCGGCGCTCGACGGCACCGTCCGGCTCTACCGCTGCCCGACCAATGTCACGGACCTCGCGGCCTGTACCGCTGCGGGCACCTCGACCGCCACCGCGGGCGATTGGTCCTTCCCGATCCCGCGCCCGTCGGCACCGGTCCGCTACATCGTCGGATCGGACAGTACGGCGACGCGGGTCGGCGGTCTGGTCAACATCCTCGCCCGGCCGCAGTCGACGATCACGATCAAGGCCCCCAGGTCCGTGAGCCGCAAGCGCTACTTCACCGTCTCCGGTCAGGTCAGCAATCCCGCGCAGCCCGGTCAGGTCGCGTTGATCCAGCGCCTGTCCGGCAAGACCTGGAAGACGATCGCCAAGGTCCGGCTGACCGGCGCGTCGTCGTACGCGAAGAAGATCCGGATCCCGCGCGGCACGCAGTACCTGCTGGTGACCATCCCCAACACCGCGAAGAGCCTGCCGGCGTACAGCTCGATCCGGGGTGTGCAGGTCCGGTAGTTCGGTGGTGACCGCTTGCCGGCCTGGCGCTCGGAGCGGATGACGAGATTCGAACTCGCGACATTCAGCTTGGGAAGCTGACGCTCTACCAACTGAGCT
>JASLCW010000249.1 GCA_030151765.1 Marmoricola sp. | reverse complement strand
ACGATGTCGCCGATGATCGCCAGCACCAGCGTCATCAGGCCGCCGGCGCCGATGCCCTGGAAGGCGCGGAAGGCGGCGAGCATGTACATCGAGTTCGCGAAGGAGCACAGCGCGGAGCCGATGATGAAGATCGTGATCGCGAACATGAAGAGCTTCTTGCGGCCCCAGAGGTCGCCGAGCTTGCCGTAGATCGGCGTCGCGATCGTCGAGGTGATCAGGTACGAGGTCGTCGCCCAGGCCTGCAGGTTGAGGCCGTGCAGATCGTCGGAGATCGTCCGGATCGCGGTGCTGACGATGGTCTGGTCCAGGGCGGCCAGGAACATGCCGAGGAGCAGACCCGAGAGGATGGTCAGGATCTGCCGGTGCGTGTACTCCCCGCTCGGCTCGGGGGCGGCGACGGGCGCCGAATCAGTTGAGGTCATCAACGAACCAGCCTACGGGCAAAGTGGGTGCGCGCTCACCGCAACAGGCGGGTCGACCTCATGTGGATGTTCTGCAGCAGCCCGACGGCCATCAGGGAGGCGAACATCGACGAGCCGCCGTACGACACGAGCGGCAGCGGTACGCCGGTCACCGGCATGATGCCCAGGCACATCCCGATGTTCTGGAAGGCCTGGAAGCCGAACCAGCAGACGATCCCCGCCGCGGCCACGCGACCGAAGAGGTCCTCGGCCTGCAGGGCGATCCGGACGCCGCGCCACAGCACGACGGCGAACAACGCGATCAGGAGCGCCGAGCCGATCAGCCCCAGCTCCTCCCCCGCGACCGTGAAGATGAAGTCCGTCTGCTGCTCCGGCACGAAGCCGGCGCGGGTCTGCGAGCCGTGGAAGAGTCCCTGGCCGAAGAAGCCGCCGTTGCCGATCGCGATGCGCGCCTGCGCGGTGTTGTAGCCGGCACCGCGCGGGTCGAGCGCCGGATTGGTGAAGGCCATGAACCGATCGATCTGGTACTGCTTCAACATCCCCGACATGACCACGGCGGTCGCGGCGGCGACGCCACCGGCGAAGAGCGTGCCCAGCCAGCGGGCACCGACGCCCGCGACCGCGAGGACACCGAAGACGGTGGCGCCGAGCACCAGCATCGTGCCGAGGTCGGGTTGCGCCAGGATCAGCAGCGCCGGTACGCCGGCGATCGCGAGCATCAGCAGCATCTCGACCGTGCCCACCCGGCGGCGACGGGAGCCCTCGATGCGCTCGGCCACGACGACGGCCATCCCGGAGACCACCGCCAGCTTGGCGAACTCGGCCGGCTGCAGGGACATGCCGCCGAGCATCAGCCAGCTGCGGGAGCCGTTGATCGTCGACCCCATCACCAGCACGAGGAGGAGTCCTATGACGGAGCCGACGTACACGAGGGGTGTCAGGATGCGCACCCACCGGTAGTCGGTGACCATCACCGCCGCGGCCAGCACCATGCCGATGACGATGTTGACCAGATGCTTCTGGAGGTAGGCCGCCGGGTGCCCGTGGGTGAGCGTCTCGTTGTGCGCGGTCGCCGACCACACCAGCAGCGAGCCGATCAGCAGGATCGCCAGGGTGGCGCCCAGCAAGGGCAGGTCGAGGCCGACATTGCGGACCCTGCTGCGGCTGAGCGGGATGCGAGCGGTCCCCGCCCGGTTGGTGCTGACGACGGTCACTGCTTCGATCCCCCTTCCGTCGCGGGCGGCAGGATCGACCCGTCGCGGGCGAAGACCGGCAGCCCCTTCGGCGGGGTGACCCCGGGGATGATCGAGGTCGAGGGCTTCACAGCCATGCCGTGCACGCCGTACAGCGACTCCCAGATGGCGCGCACCGCCGGTCCGACGGTGCCCGAGCCGGTGCCGGCCTGGGTCATCATCATCACGACCACGTAGTCCTTGGTGTACGTCGCGACCAGCGAGGTCGACTGCTTCCCCTGCACCTCGGCGGAGCCGGTCTTGCCGCGCACCTGCACCTGGTCGAGCGGGAAGCCGATGAACTTCCAGGCCAGCGTTCCGGTCTTCGGCGTGCCCTTGAGGGCCTCGTCGACGTACTGGAAGGCGGCCTTCCTGGAGTCCACGTGCCCGGCAACGACGGGCTTGATGTTCTTCACCAGCTTGCCGTCCGGCGACACGATCGCCCGCGCGATCCGCGGTTCGTACAGCGTGCCGCCGTTGGCGATGGCGGCGTAGGCACGCGCCAGCTGCAGCGGCGTGACCAGGGTGTCGCCCTGCCCGATCGCGTAGTTGACCGCGTCACCCTCGCTGTACTGGTAGCCGTCGATGCAGAACTCGTGCGCGAAGAGCCGCATCCAGGGACTGCCCTTGTGGCTCTTGTCGAGCTTGCAGTAGTAGCCCTTCATCGCCTTCCAGTAGGCGAGCTTCCAGTGCCGGTCGGCGACGCGCCCGGCGGCCTCGCCGGGGATGTCGATGCCGGTCGGCTTGCCGTAGCCGAACTCCTTGGCGATCTTCACCAACGGGTCCTTGGCGTTCACATTGCTCGGATCCGAGCCGTACTTCTGCCAGAAGTGCATGCCGACCCGGTAGAAGAAGGTGTCGCAGGAGATCTGGAGTGCCTTGGCGAAGGTGATCGGCCCGTAGGACTCCGACTCGTAGTTCTTGAAGAGCCGATTGCCCACCTGCACCCCGGACGAGCAGTTGAGCAGGATGTTGGTGTCGAAGCCGTTGTTGAGCGCGCCGACGGTCATCTCGGGCTTCCACGTCGAACCCGGCGCGAACTGCCCCTGCGTCGCCCGGAAGAGCAGCGGGTTGTCGGCCTTCTTCGAGTAGAGCCTCTTGAGGTTCTTCTTCGAGATGCCGCCCACCCAGATCGAGGGCTTGTACGTCGGCTCGCTGGCCAGTGCCAGCACCCGGCCGTTGTGCGCGTCGAGGACGACGGCCGCGGCACTGTCCGCCACGTAGTTCTTGTGCGTGACCTTGTCGTAGGTCTTGCGGGCGTTGAGCATCGTCTGGTTGAGCTGCTTCTCGACGAAGGCCTGGAGGCGGGCATCGAGCGAGGTCACCAAGGTGTCCCCCGGAACGGCCGGGGTGCTGCCGGTCTGGCCGAGGACGTGCCCGCCGGCATTGACCGCGACATTCGTCGTACCGGGGATGCCGCGCAGGTACTTGTCGTAGCTCGCCTCGAGACCGGCACGCCCCACCACCGAGGCGGCATTGAGCGTCGGGTCGCCATCCGTGCGGGCCTTGCTCAGTTCGGACTCGGTGATCGCACTCAGGTAACCGAGCACTCCGGCTGCGTTGACGCCGTACGGCGCCGGGTAGGCGCGCAACGGATCCGTCTGCACTGTGACACCCGGGAAACGCTCGGACTGCTCCTGGATCTGCACCGCGTCCTGCTGGCGTACGTCGGAGGCGACGGGGATCGACTGGTAGGCGGAGCCGTTCCAGCAGCTGCCGGCCTTGGCTCCCGCCTGACCGCACAGCAGCGAACGCGCCTGGATCGTCTTGAGCGGCTGGCCGACCGCCTTCGCCACGCGGCGCAACAGGGCGGTGCGCTCATCGGTGGTCATCTTGTCGAGTGAGGTGCGGTCGACGCTCACCACCCAGCTGCGCCGGTTGGCGACCAGCGGACGGCCCTGGTCATCGACGATCAGGCCCCGTGGCGGCTGCACGACGAGATGGCGCAAGGACTGCGAGGCGGCCTGCGCCTGGTAGTCGCGGCCGCTGAGCACCTGCACGTAGTACAGCCGGGCGAAGAGGGTGGCGAAGAGGGAGATCACCAGCGCGCGGACGACGTACAGGCGAAGCCGGCTCAGCGTGGTGTTGCGGCCCGAGACCCGCAGGGACGGCATCAGGTCCCCTGAGTGGCGACGACCTGTGGGGGCCGCAGCCGGCGCAGCGCCGCGGAGAGCAGCGGCAGCAGGAGTACGGCGGCGAGGACGTCCCAGACGACTCCGATCGCGATCACCGGGAACATCCGGCCGAGCGCCTCCCCGCCGTCACCGATGATCACGCCGGAGAGCGCGAAGACGGAGTTGGCGACGAAGGAGCAGGCCGCCACCGTGACGAGAGCGGCGAGCGGCGAGTTGCGGGCGTCGGTCCGCACCCGGCCGGCGAGATAGCCGGCCAGGACCAGCGCGAAGGCCCAGCGTCCGGCGGTGTGGTCGGCGGGCGGAGCGAGGTCGAGCACGAAGCCAGCGAAGAAGCCGAGCCCCGCGGCGAAGTCCGGGCCGCGGACGAAGGCCGCCGCGATCACCAGCAGGAGCGCCAGATCGGGCACCACCCCGTCGACCGCCACATAGCGGAGCACGGCCGCCTGGAAGGTCACCGCGAGGACCACGAGCACGGCCAGCGCCAGCGTGCGTACGACATTCATCGGGCACCCGCCTTCGGCGTGATCACGGTGCGATCGGACTTGTCGCCGGAGGGAACGACGACACCGACCAGGTCGAGCGCGCCGAAGTTCACGAATGGGATCACCTGGGCGTGCACCGCCATCGTGCGCGGGCTCGAGAAGACCTGCGCGACCTTGCCGATCGGGATGCCCGCGACGTACGGGACGCCACCCGGCGAGCCCCAGGTCGCCACCACGTCGTCCTTCGCGGGCACCGCGGAGCTGTCGACCAGGTCGAGCTGCAGCGCCGAGGGGCCGCTCAGCGCCCCCTTGCCGGTGAGGCTGCCCAGTTCCAGGTCGGAGCCCAGGCGGGTGCCCACGACAGAGCCGCTGTCGACGATCAACAGCACCGTCGCGGTCGTG
This sequence comes from Marmoricola sp., assembly GCA_030151765.1. Lineage (GTDB taxonomy): Bacteria > Actinomycetota > Actinomycetes > Propionibacteriales > Nocardioidaceae > Marmoricola. The sequence goes on along the minus strand of JASLCW010000249.1, from coordinate 2,099 downwards.
GCCGTCGCCGAGACCACGCGCCCGACGAGACCGTCGCCGTTGACCACCGTCATGTCCGCCCGTACGCCGGACGACGTGCCCGCGTCGATCGTGACCGTGCGCTTGAAGGACTGCGCGGAGCCGATCGCGACCACCCGCGCCGGGACCAGCGAATAGCCGGTCTTGTCGGCGGCCCTGGTCAGCGCGTCGAGTTCGGCGAGGCGGTGCTGCTGCAAGGGCGCCAGTTCGCTGGCACTGCGCAGTTCGGAGTTCTCCGCGGTGAGGGTGGCGATCTGCCGGCGCAGGTGCCGGTTGTCGTCCAGCATGCCGCCCAGCGAGGCGAAGGGCCGGACGACGGTGGCGGACGCCGTCTCCGCCGGCCCGACGACGCTGCCGACGGCCGAGCGCAGGGGGGCGAGCGGCGAGGAGGCGCCCCCGCGCGCGTCGAGCACCATCACGACCAGGGCGGCGAGCAGCAGCAGGCCCACCACGCGCAGGCTCCTGGCTCCCTTTCCAGGCCGCATGTCAGCGCCTCGACTCGGCGACGAGCACCTGCTGCAATGCCTCGAACTCCTCGACGCACTTGCCGGCGCCCATCGCCACCGAGCTCAGCGGGTCATGGGCGATGTGGACCGGCATCCCGGTCTCGAGCCGGATCCGCTCGTCGAGCCCGGCGAGCAGGGCACCGCCGCCGGTGAGCACGATGCCCCGGTCCATGATGTCGCCGGCCAGTTCGGGCGGGGTGTTGTCGAGGGTGGCGCGGACCGCGTCCACGATCGCGTGCAGCGGCTCCTCGAGCGCCTGCCGGATCTCGGCGCTGCTCATCGTCACGCTGCGCGGCAGACCGGAGACCATGTCCCGTCCGCGCACCTCGGCCTGGGGCTCGTCGGCCACGGGGAAGGCCGACCCGAGGGTCATCTTCACCTCTTCGGCGGTCCGGTCGCCCAGCATCAGCGAATGCTGCTTCTTCATGTGGTTGACGATCGCCTGGTCGAGCGCGTCGCCCGCCGTGCGGACGGAGAGGGTGGTGACCAGGCCGCCCAGGGAGATGACGGCGACCTCGGTGGTGCCGCCGCCGATGTCGACGATCATGTTGCCGGTGGCCTCGTGCACGGGCAGTCCGGCGCCGATCGCGGCCGCCATCGGCTCCTCGACGATGTAGACCTGGCGAGCACCGGCGAGATAGCCGGCCTCCTTCACCGCACGTTGCTCGACGGTGGTGATGCCGCTGGGCACGCAGACCACCAGCCGTGGCTTGGCGAAGTAGCGCCGCCGGTGCACCTGCTGGATGAAATAGCGCAGCATCTGCTCGGTCGCGTCGAAGTCGGCGATGACGCCGTCCTTGAGCGGGCGGATGGCGGTGATGCCGTCCGGCGTACGGCCGATCATCTGCTTGGCCTCGTGACCTACGGCGAGCACCTCACGGGTGTGGGTGTTCATGGCCACGACGGAGGGCTCATCGAGCAGCACGCCGCGGCCACGCAGGTAGACCAGCGTGTTGGCGGTGCCCAGGTCAACGGCCATGTCGCGGCCGATGAGCCCTGAGCCAAATCGGCTCTGCGCCATCAGTAAGCCTCACGGTACAAAAGGGGAAGTACCACGAGCCTAAGTTCCCGACAGGCCCCAGCCCGGCAGGGACACGCGGACCTTGGTCTGTAAGGAAGGTTCCCTTCGCAGCCCAGACGCTCGGGTGGAGGTTCGCTCACCCCTCTGTCGTGGGCGCTTGAACCTGCTGGTTTGGTGGCTTCTCCGGTGGGGCGCATCGGGCTGCTTCGGTAACGCGCCGCTGGCGGCTCGCGCTGGTCCGTGGGTCACCGACCAAAAGGCGCAGCGACGGGGCGAGGCATGGCGGGTGGCCACGGCTTCCTCCCGGCTCACGGCAGACGCCACGGCCAAGATCAGTCAGATTCGCCCCGGATCAACCGTTATTCCGCATGATCTGGGTCGAAGATGCATGATCGTCGGTCACCTCTGATGCCCGTGTGGTTCGTGGTGCTGGCGGGAGGTGGTCGGCACTGTCGAACACACGGTTTACCTACCGATCACACCGAGTTCGGTGTGATCGGTAGGTAAACCGTGTGCACGACCGAACGGAAGTGCAGGATGTGACAGCTGAGACC
>JASLCW010000301.1 GCA_030151765.1 Marmoricola sp. | reverse complement strand
ATCTTCTACACCGTTCTTGACGGCGACATGGCGGCCACCGAGGCCGCCCTGTCGTCCGCCAAGGGCGTGATCAGGTCCGAGGTCGGCAAGCAGCTGGGCATGCGGCACGTGCCGACGCTGGACTTCGTCCACGACGCGCTCCCGGAGTCCGCGCGACAGATCGACGACGTGCTCGAGCGGGCACGCAAGCAGGATGCCGATGTGGCCGCGGTCGCCGCGGGCGCGTCGTACGCCGGCGAAGCCGATCCGTACAAGAAGCCGCACGCGGACGAGGACGACCTCGACGAAGACGAGGACGACGACTGATGACCGGGACGGACGGTCTGGTCGTCGTCGACAAGCCCGCGGGCATCACGTCACACGACGTGGTCTCGCGGGTTCGTCGTCTGGCGGGTACCCGCAAGGTCGGCCACGCCGGCACGCTCGATCCGATGGCGACCGGCGTGCTGCTCGTCGGCATCAACCGGGCCACCCGGCTGCTCGGGCAGCTCATGCTCACCACCAAGGCGTACGACGCAACGGTGCGTCTCGGCGTCATCACCCACACCGATGACGCGGAGGGCGACGTACTCGCGACCAGCCCGACCGAGGGCATCGCCGAGGCCGCGGTGCGCGCGGGCCTGGCCGCGATGGTCGGCGAGATCGACCAGCGCCCGTCCGCGGTCAGCGCCGTCAAGGTCGACGGCAGGCGGGCCTACGACCGGGTGCGGGCAGGCGAGGAGGTCGAGCTTCCCGCCCGGCGGGTGCGGATCGACGCGATCGAGGTGACGCGGGTCGAGTTGCCCGAGGTCGACATCTCGGTCCGGTGTTCCAGCGGCACCTACATCCGTGCCATCGCCCGTGATCTGGGCGAGGGTCTCGGCGTGGGCGGGCATCTGACTGCGCTGCGTCGTACGGCGGTCGGGCCCTTCGGCCTCGACGATGCGCGCACGCTCGACGAGCTCGGGGAGGACTTCGCCGTCCTACCGATCGCCGAGGTCGCCCGCCGTTGCTTCCCCGCGCTCGAGCTGACCGAGGAGCAGGCGGCCGACGTACGCGTGGGCCGGCGGCTGGCGATCACCGTCGACGGGGACGCGCCGTACGCCGTATTCGCGCCCGGCGGCGACTTCCTCGCTCTCTACGAGCGCGCCGGGGAGGGCCTCCGCCCGCGCGCCGTGTTCGTCGGCTGAGTAATCTCACACCCGTGTTGCGCGTATGGAGAGGCCTCGAGGAGGTGCCGGCCGACCTGGGCCGGTCCGTGGTCACGATCGGCAACTTCGACGGGGTCCATCTCGGGCATCGTTCCCTGATCGCACGTGCCCGTGCCGAGGCCGACCGGTTGGAGGCAGACCTGGTCGCGGTCACCTTCGACCCGCACCCGATGGCGGTGCTGCGTCCCGAGCACGCTCCGGCGATGCTCTCCGACGTCGAGGCCCGGTGCGCGCTGCTGGCCGAGTGCGGGGTCGACGACGTGCTCGTCCTGCCCTTCTCGCGGGAGATCGCCGCGTGGACGCCGGAGGAATTCGTGCAGCGGGTGCTCGTCGACGGACTGCGCGCCTGCGGCGTCGTCGTGGGCGCGAACTTCCGCTTCGGCAACAAGGCCGCCGGGGATGTCGCCTTCCTCGCCGGCCACGGCGGCTTCCAGGTGACCGGTGTCGAGCTCGACGGTGGACCGCAGGTCTGGTCCTCGACGTACGTGCGCACCTGTCTCGCCACCGGTGACGTCGAAGGCGCCGCCGAGGCGCTCGGCCGGCCGTACGGCGTCCGCGGCGTGGTCAGTCGTGGCGACCAGCGGGGCCGTGAGCTGGGCTTCCCGACCGCGAATGTCCCGGTGACCGGTTATGCCGTCCCCGCCGACGGCGTCTATGCCGGCCGGTTGCGCCGCCTGGACACCGGCGAGATATTCCCGGCGGCGATCAGTGTCGGCACCAACCCGACCTTTGCTGGCGAGCGCGAGCGACGCGTCGAGGCCTATGTCCTCGATCGCACGGATCTGGACCTGTACGACGTGCAGGTGGAGGTCACCTTCGTGGCCCGGCTGCGTGGCATGGTCCGTTTCGAGGGCGTGGACGCGCTCCTCGCCGAGATGAACCGGGACGTCGAGAAGGCCCGCGCGATCCTGACGTCGTGACGGCCGCACCCGCGGTCCTGTGGCTGCGCCGCGATCTCCGCCGCCACGATCACCCGGCGCTGCTGGCAGCCTCGCGGTCGACGACTACGACGGTGCATCCGCTCTTCGTGATCGACCCCGTGCTGTGGGCCTCCGCCGGGCCGGTACGACGGGCATGGGTGGCGGCGAACATCGTCGCCGCGCGGGCGTCGTACGAGGATCGACTCAGCGTGTTGGTGGGCGATCCGGCGGTCGTCGTGCCGGCCTTTGCGGCGGGACTGGATGCCGGGGGTGTGCACGTCACGGGGGAGTCGACGCCCTACGGGCGCGGTCGTGACGAGCGGGTGGCGCGGGCATTGGCGTGTCCGTTGGTCGCCACGGGATCGTCGTACGCGGTGAATCCGGGGTCGGTGCTGAACGGGACGGGCGAGCCCTACAAGGTCTTCACTGCCTTCGCGCGTGCCTGGCGCGAGCACAGCTGGCCGGGGCCGGCGCCTGACCCCGAGCGCCTGGAGTTGGGGGCGGCCCGGACGGATTCGGGCGCGGAACGGGCGCTGCGGGAGTCGGCCGTCGATCTGACGCTTCCGGAGGCGGGGGAGGAGGCGGCGCTGCTGCGCTGGCGCGACTTCCGCGATGGCGCGCTCGCGGACTACGCCGCCGCACGCGATCGACCGGACCACGCCGGCACCTCGGGGCTGTCGCCGTACCTCAAGGTCGGCGCGATCCACCCGCGCAGGCTGCTCGCGGAGGCGGGTGGCGCCGGCACTTTCGCCGACGAGATCGCCTGGCGCGAGTTCTACGCCGACGTGCTGCATCATCGCCCGGACTCCGCGTGGCGGGATCTGCGACCCGAACTCGCCTCCCTCCGGTACGACGACCCCGGCGACGCCTTCGACGCGTGGTGCCGTGGTGAGACGGGATTTCCGATCGTCGATGCCGGGATCCGACAGCTGTTGGCGACCGGCTGGATGCACAACCGGGTGCGGATGATCGTGGCCAGCTTCCTCACCAAGGACCTCCATGCATGGTGGCCCGCAGGGGCTCGATGGTTCCTCGACCACCTGATCGACGGCGACGTGGCCTCGAACAACCACGGCTGGCAGTGGGTGGCCGGCACCGGAACCGACGCGGCGCCGTACTTCCGGGTCTTCAATCCGGTGACGCAAGGGCTCCGCTTCGACCCCGAGGGTGACTACGTACGCCGGTGGGTACCGGAGTTGCGGCACCTCCCGAGTAAGTCGGCGCACGAGCCCTGGCGACATCCCGACGGCGACGCTCGTGGCTATCCGCCCCCGCTGGTCGACCATGCGGAAGAGCGTTGCGAGGCGTTGGCGCGCTACGGGACCGCTCGCCGCTGAGCCAGACACGTGGTGGTTGCTGAGGGGCTCGAGGTGCCTAGACGCGCAGCCAGGCCAGGACTGCGCGCACCCGGCGGTTGTCGTCGATGTCGATCGGCAGGTCGAGCTTGGTGAAGATGCTGTTGGTGTGCTTGGCGACGGCCTTCTCGGTGACGAAGAGGGCGGCCGCGATGGCTGCGTTGGAGCGCCCCTCGGCCATCAGGGCGAGCACCTCGCGCTCACGGGGCGTGAGCCGGTCGAGCGGCTCCTCGCGCTGACGGGCCATCAGGCTGGCGACCACCTCGGGATCCAGCGCGGTGCCGCCGGCGGCCACCCGGCGTACGGCGGCGACGAACTCGGTGACATCGCTGACCCGGTCCTTGAGCAGATAGCCGATGGCGCCGTCGCCGCTGGAGAGGAGTTCGCGGGCATAGAGCCGCTCGACGTACTGCGAGAGGACCATCACGGGGAAGCCCGGCCGTTCCGCACGTACGCCGATCGCGGCGCGCAGTCCTTCGTCGGTGAAGGTCGGCGGCAGCCGGACGTCGACGATCGCGGCCTCTGCCAGCGGATCGCGCAGCGCCAGCTCGAGCGCCGGTGCGTTGTCGACGGCGGCGACGATCGTGAAGCCGTGCGCCTCGAGCAGCCGGGTCAGGCCGTCGCGGAGCAGTGCGTGGTCCTCGGCCAGGACTATGCGCACGGGACCTCCAGGGTGATCAGCGTCGGCCCGTGGTCGGGGCTCGACACCCTCATGGTGCCGTCGAAGGCGGCAAGCCGGCGCATCACCCCGCGCATGCCGGTGCCCGCGCCGGGATCGGCGCCGCCGGAGCCGTCGTCGCCGACGACGGCGACCAGCGCATCGTCGCGGCGGCCCAGTTCGACCCAGGCGTTGCGGGCGCCGGCGTGCTTGACCACATTGGCCAGGCACTCGGCGATCGCGAAGTAGACCGCGGACTCGACCGGTGCCGGTGGGCGGGGATCGGGCTCACCGGTGACCTCGATCGGCAGCGGCAGGTCGAGGGCGAGCGCGCGGACCGCGCCGGCCAGGCCGCGGTCGGCCAGCACCGGCGGGTGGATGCCGCGGACGACGGAGCGGAGGTCGCCGAGCGCCGCGGTCGTCGTACTCCGGGCCTCGGCGATGAGCCGCCGGGTTCCCTCGGGGTCGGTGACGGCGATCTCGTCGGCCATCCCCAGGCTGATGCTCAGTGCGACGAGGCGGGCCTGGGCGCCGTCGTGCAGGTCCCGCTCGATCCGGCGCAGCTCCGCCGCGGAGTGGTCGACCGACTCGGCACGCGTGGTGGTCAGCACACGGACGCGTTGCTCGAGCATCTCGGCGCGCCCGTAGGCGAGGAAGAAGAGGTCGAAGCGCGCGCGTGCCCGCATGAGCGGCTCGGCGCCGAACCACCACACCGATCCGGTGACGATCAGGATCAGCAGCAGCACCGTCACCAGTGACAGGACGAAGCCGACGGTGACGGCGTAACAGGCCCAGCCCATGTCGCGCCAGGTCATCGGGTCGCGCAGCCAGACGAGCACCCGCTCCACCAGATTCGCTTCGGCGGGCACCGGCCGGTACGACGGCGTGACCTTGACGCCCAGGGTCCGCGCCGCCATCGATCGATGCCGATTCGCGAGTGCCCGGCTCGCCGGCACGACCGCAGTCAGCAGCCCGAAGCCGACCCAGAGCAGCACCAGCGACGTGCCGATGACCGTCAGCACCACGGTCACCAGGACCGGTACCGCGAGCAGGACCTGGAGAGCGGCATATCCGGTGACGCGCAGCCGGCCTGCGGGCAGGTCGACCTCGGCGGCTTCGTCGGGACTCACGGCCCCATCCTCGCTGATCCGCGGCGCCGGGACAGTGGAGCTAGGTCCACCCCCGCAGGGGTGTCAGGCTCCCTGACGCCGCGAAGTCCGACGACGAGCCTTGGAGGGTCCCCAACAGAGGAGATCCCACCATGTCCCATCCCCGTACCCGCCGCCGGTCCGTCTCCGGCGCGGCCGCTCGTGCCGCGAGTTGGAGCGCCACGCACCCGGGGCGCGCCATCAGCGCCTGGTTCGCCTTCGTGATCGCGGCGGTCGCCCTCGCGATCCTGATCCCCACTCATCAGACCGACGACGCCGACTACGACCTCGGCGACTCTGGCCGGGCGGCAGCGCTGATGCGGCATGCGCATCTCGACGGGCTGCCGACCGAGGACGTCCTGATCACGGGTCGCTCCGGCACACCGGCACCGGCCGACGCGCAGGCCGCGGCCGCCGCGCTGGTGACGGGCATGCGTGGGCTTCCGCACGTCGTCCGGGTGGCGGCACCGCAGTGGAGCCCCGACCGATCGGCCCTGCTGGTCGACGTGGAGCTGGCCCGGAAGACCGATGACGTGACCGCCCTGCAGAAGGTGACCGGTCAGGTCCAGGCGGCGTACCCGCAGCTGCGCGTGCGCGAGGCCGGGGACGTCTCCGTCAATCAGGCGATCAACGATCAGGTCGGCTCGGATCTGTCGGCCGCCGAGGGGATCAGCCTGCCGATCACGCTCGTGTTGATGCTGCTTGCCTTCGGTGCGCTGATCGCCGCGGGCATCCCGGTGTTGATCGCGGCGAGCAGCGTGGCCGCGACCATCGGCATCACCGCACCTCTTTCCCACCTGGTCCACGCCGAGTCGACCGTGAGCAGCATGATCGTGCTGATCGGCATGGCCGTCGGAGTGGACTATTCGCTCTTCTATCTCAAGCGTGAGCGGGAGGAGCGGGCCGCCGGCCGCACCACGGTCGACGCGGTGCAGATCGCCGCCCGCACGTCCGGTCACTCGATCATCGTCTCCGGTTTCGCCGTGATCGCGGCGATGGCCGGCCTGTACGTCGTCGGTGGGGCCACCTTCAACTCGCTGGCCACCGGCTCGATCCTGGTCGTGGCCATCGCGGTGCTCGGGTCGATCACCGTCCTGCCGGCGCTGCTCGCCGGGCTCGGTCGCTGGGTGGACCGTCCGCGGCTGCCGCTCCTATGGCGGCTCAACGCCCGGATTGGTCGCACCGGCATCAGCCGCCGCCTCGTCGCCCCTGTCGTCCGGCATCCCGTGGTCGCGCTGCTCCTCGGCGGCGTCGCGGTGGCCGCGCTGGCGGCACCCGCCTTCGGGATGAAGGTGCACGAGTCGAACCTCGACACGCTGCCGCACTCGATCCCCGAGGTGCAGACCTACCGGGCGATGAGCGAGGCCTTCCCGTCACAGGCGGGCAGTGCCGATGTGGTCGTGCAGGCACCGCGGGGGAGCGCCCGCGCGGTCGGTACCGCGCTGAACCGACTGCGGGCCGCCGCCGTGGGCACGCCCGATTTCGCGCCCGGCACGGCCGAACCCGTTCGCCTCTCGCCCGACCGGACCGTGTCGGTGCTGCACCTGACCATGCGCCGTCAGGCCGCCGATCCCGGGGCGGACCAGGCGATCGAGCACCTGCGGGAGCTGGTGCCGACCTACCTCCACGACATCTCCGGTGCCTCCGGTCACGTGGGCGGCAGCGTCGCCGCGTCGTACGACGCGACCCGCCACCTGCGTGGTCAGCTCCCGGTGGTGGTGGCCGCGGTGCTGCTGCTCACCCTGCTGATGATGGGCGCGGCCTTCCGGAGCGTGCCGCTGGCCCTGCTGTCCGCGGTCCTCAACCTCGCGTCGGTCGGTGTCGCCTTCGGTCTGCTCACACTGGTCTTCCAGCGAGGCTGGCTCGAGGGGCCGCTGAACTTCCAGTCACCGGGCTTCGTGATCGACTGGCTGCCGGTCTTCATCCTGGTCGTGCTCGTCGGTCTGTCCATAGACTACCACGTCTTCGTGGTGAGCCGGATCCGTGAGCACGTGCGGAGTGGTCTGCCCAGCCGGCTGGCGGTCGAGCGCGGGGTGGCCGACACCGCCGGGGTGGTCACCGCGGCCGCCGCGGTGATGGTCTCGGTCTTCGCGATCTTCGCGACGCTCAGCATGATGGAGATGAAGACGATGGGCGTCGGCCTCGCGGCGGCGATCCTGCTCGACGCGACTCTGGTGCGGCTGGTGCTGCTCCCGGCGGCGTTGACGCTCCTGGGTGACCGGGTCTGGTGGCCGCGTCGGCCGGCCCGCCCGGTGGGGGAGCCGATCGCGGAGACGGAGCCGGCGTACGAATGGGCCTGAGCGCTCGATTTCGGGGGAAGGGTGCTCCGCTGATAACCTTTTCCGGTTGCCCACACGGGCGACACGCCGTACGAACGGCCGCGGACAAAGAGTGCCCCGGTGAATAGGCCCGGGCGCGCCGCGCAACGAGACAAGGAAGGGAGCTCACGTGTCGATCGGTACCGACGCTGAGACCAAGAAGAAGATCATCGCCGAGTACGCCACCGCTGATGGCGACACCGGCTCCCCCGAGGTCCAGATCGCGCTGCTCTCGCACCGCATCGCGCACCTCACCGAGCACCTCAAGCAGCACAAGCACGACCACCACAGCCGTCGCGGCCTGCTGCTGCTGGTCGGCCAGCGCCGCCGCCTTCTCAACTACCTCGAGAAGACCGAGATCGAGCGCTACCGCTCGATCGTGTCGCGCCTCGGCCTGCGCCGCTGATCGCGTGAGGGTCCACCCGTTCGGGTGGACCCTCAGTTACATTTCACTAGAGACAAACCCACAGGAGAGCGTTCCGCGTCCGGGTCAGTCCTCGACAGTGGCATTCGGGTCCAGCAAGGCCCCGCGTGCTTCGATCGAAGACCGGCCACTCATGCGGATCGCGGATCGCTTCCGCGAAGAGAAAAGAGTGACCACGTGTCCGACGACAACGTGTATTCCGTCGAAACCGTGCTGGACAACGGCACCTTCGGCACCCGCAAGGTCAGGTTCGAGACCGGGCTGCTGGCCCGCCAGGCCGCCGGTTCGGTGACCGCCTACCTCGACGACGACACCATGCTCCTCTCGGCGACCACGGTCGGCAAGCAGCCGAAGGACCACTTCGACTTCTTCCCGCTGACCATCGACGTCGAGGAGCGGATGTACGCCGCGGGCCGCATCCCCGGCTCCTTCTTCCGTCGTGAGGGCCGCCCCTCCGAGGACGCCATCCTCACCTGCCGGCTGATCGACCGCCCGCTGCGCCCGACCTTCAAGAAGGGCCTGCGCAACGAGGTCCAGGTCGTCATCA
>JASLCW010000298.1 GCA_030151765.1 Marmoricola sp. | reverse complement strand
GGGGTCATCGGGTCGATCAGGGCCTGGTTGCCGTCGCGCAGGTCGGTGGAGAGCCAGCGCGGCGCCTGGGTGATCGGGTTCGACGGCCAGGTGCGGTCGGCCAGGTCGATCGGTGGGAAGGGCTTGTAGCGGTGCACCGGCATGCCACCGGGACGCTGGGTGTTCGAGAAGCCGGAGTGCTGCAGAGTCATGAGATGTCCTCAGGGGGTTCGCTGGGATGGGGCGCCGGCGTGCCAAGAACTCCGCAGCGAGGGATCCGGCTAGTGGACCTCGGTGCGGCAGCGAAGGAGGAGGCTGCGCGTCATGATGGCCTCATGTTAGCGCACCCCCGTCGGCTCCTCGTCGTGCACCACTCCCCGACCCGGAGCCTCCAGGCCCTGACCGAGGCAGTGGTCGCCGGAGCGCAGGACGAGTCGATCACCGATGTGGAGGTCGTCGTACGGCCGGCGCTGGAGGCGAGCGCGGACGACGTCCTCGCCGCCGATGCCTACGTCCTCGGCTCCGCTGCACATTTCGGATACATGAGCGGCGCCCTGAAGTTCTTCTTCGACTCGATCTTCCTCCAGGTCGGTGGCGCCCTCGATCCGAGCGGTGCCGCGGGCGGGTCCGACGGGCTGACCAAGGGACGGCCCTTCGGGCTCTACGTGCACGGGCGCTACGACACCACCGGCGCCACCCGCTCGGTGCTCTCGATCGTGGGCGCACTCGGCTGGCGGCAGGCGTACGACGTCCTCGAGGTGCTCGGCGACGTGGGCGATGCCGAACAGGAGCGTGCCTACGAACTCGGTGCCACGATCGCAGCCGGCATCTCCGGCTGACGGCTACGATCCACTCCGACGCCGAGGGACGGGAGGGACCGATGACGTCAGCCCGGTCCGTCTGCGCCCTGCTCATGGTCTCGGCGCTGCTGGTCAGTTGTGGCTCCGGTCCCTCCGACCGCACGACCGCACCGCGCAACGGCGCCTGCCGGGAGCTGAGCCCGGCGCAGCTCACGCGGCCGACCGATGACACGACGCCGGGATCCTGCGCCCGCCCGCACACCGCCCAGACCTATCTCGTCGGCAGGCTCCCCGCCTCGGTCGGCTCCGGCTACCGCAGCAGGGCCGCGATCGCCCACGTCTACGCGACCTGTCGCGCGGCCTACCTGAAGGAACTCGACATCGACGACGCACTCGCCATGCGCGTCGATCTGAGCTGGGCCTGGTTCGGACCGACCCGCAAGGGCTGGGACGCGGGCGCCCGCTGGTTCCGCTGCGACATCGTCGGCGGCGCCGACGGGGCGAAGCGGCTCCGCCCCCTGCCGGCCCGGCTGCGGACGCTCTTCCACGGACTACCGCCCGACGCGTGGATGCGCTGCCGCAGCGGGAACGACTTCACCCGGGCCGCCGCCGTACCGTGCTCGCAGCCGCACACCTGGCGCGCGGTCAGCGCGATCAAGCTGGGCGGCCCTGACGATCCCTATCCGGGAGACCGTTTCTCCGAGGTCCGGGCACGCGACTACTGTGCCGATGCGGTGATCGCCTGGCTCGACTACCCGCCGACCTATGCCTACGGCTACACGACCTTCCACCGTGCCGAGTGGGAGGCGGGAAACCGGCGGGCGCTGTGCTGGGCAGGAACCACCCGGTGACACCTATTCGAAGGCAAGAAGGACATCGCATGACCGCACGGCGTTGGTACGCGGCGACGGGGGCCTGCCTCGCGGCCGGTCTGCTGGTGCTCACCGGCTGCAACAGCGGTACGCCGAGCTCCGCCCCGCCGCCGAGCCCGACCGTGGAGCCGAGCGCCGCGCCGCCTCCCGCGACCGATTCCTGCCACCGGCTCGGGTACGCCGCCGCCGCGGAACCGACCGGCGGCGGCAAACAGGTGCCGTGCGGTCAGGCACACACGGCGATCACCTACTACGTCGGCTCCTACCAACCGGTCCAGGACGGTCACCTGCTGGCGGTCGACTCGAGCCACGTCCAGGCACAACTCGCCGAACGCTGCCCGGGCCTGCTCGGGGGCTATCTCGGCGGCGACCAGGAGGCGGTCCGGCTGAGCAACCTCGAGGCCGTCTGGTTCGGGCCGACGCTGACCCAGGCGGAGCGCGGCGCGCACTGGTTCCGGTGCGATGTGGTCGCACCGCAGAACGGCAATCGGCTCGAGCAGCTTCCGCGCAGTCTCAAGAACGTCCTGGCCGACGCGACCGGCCGCGAGCGCTGGGGCCTCTGCGGTTCGGCCTCGCCGTCGAAGCCGAACTTCCGCCGAGTCGCGTGCAGCGCAAAGCACTCCTGGCGGGCGATCCGGACCGTCGACATCGGCAGCCCCCGGTACCTGGCCAAGTCGGCCACCGGCGCCGGCAACACCACCTGCAAGGACGCGGCCGGCAGCCGGGCCAACGGCGCGCTCAAGTACACCTGGAGCTTCCAGTGGCCCAGCCGTGCCGAATGGGACTCGGGGCGGCGCTACGGCTACTGCTGGATCCCGGACGCCGCCTGATCCGAGGTCGATGTTTGTCGGCGTGATCGCAGCGGGTAGAAAGAGGGCTCGCCCGATCCGCCCTTCAGGTCACCACCGGGGTTCGGGCACACCGTCAATCTCGGCAACAGGAGTCATCTATATGAGCAAGCTGCGCAACACCGTCATCGCCACCGCGGCTGCGGCCGCGATGGTCGTCCCCGGCACCGCCCAGGCCGCCGGACCGCACTGGCAGACCAAGGCGACCTTCTCCGGCGCCAAGCTGCAGGTCTGCAAGGTCAAGGTCCCCGGCGCCTGGAAGGTCCGCGCCCGCATCGACGGACGCAAGTCGAAGGAGAAGATCTACGGCAGCCTGATCGTCACCAAGAAGGGCCAGACCACCAAGAAGAACTGGCAGGGCACCGCCGCCGCGCACCGCATCGGCAAGGCGGGTGCGATCAAGGTCCCGGCCAAGGCCGGCTACAGCCTCATGCTCGGCATGGGCAATGGCGGTTCCGGCTTCGGTGCTCCTCTGAAGGTGAAGAAGATCAACCACTGCTGAGCCACGGCCGCAGGCGGGTCAGCGCACCGGCTGGCCCGCCCCGGCCAGCGCAGCCTTGACGCTGCCGATGCTCAGGGTCCCGAAGTGGAAGACCGTCGCGGCGAGCACCGCGTCGGCACCGGCCTCGACCGCCGGGGGAAAGTGCTCGTTCGCACCCGCGCCGCCGCTGGCGATCACCGGTACGTCGACCGCAGCGCGCACCAACCGGATCAGTTCCAGATCGAAGCCGTCCTTGGTGCCGTCGGCATCCATCGAGTTGAGCAGGATCTCCCCGGCCCCCAGGTCGGCCGCGCGTGCGACCCACTCGATGGCATCCAGGCCGGTGCCCTGACGGCCACCGTGAGTGGTGACCTCGAAGCCGGAATCGGTGCGCACATCGCCACGCACCCGGCGTACGTCGGCGCTCAGCACCAGCACCTGGTTCCCGAAGCGATCCGCGATCTCCGCGATCAGCTCCGGGCGGCGGATGGCCGCGGTGTTGACGCCGATCTTGTCCGCACCGGCCCGCAGCAGCCGGTCGACGTCGTCTACGCTGGCGATGCCGCCACCGACGGTGAGCGGGATGAAGACCTCCTCGGCGACCTTCGAGACCATCTCGAGCGTGGTCGCCCGGCCATCGCTCGAGGCGGAGATGTCCAGGAAGGTGAGCTCGTCGGCGCCCTCGGCGTCGTACCTGCGGGCCAGCTCGACGGGGTCGCCGGCGTCGCGGAGGTTCTCGAAGTTGACCCCCTTGACCACCCGGCCGCCGTCGACGTCCAGGCACGGAATCACCCGCACGGCCAGCGTCACAGGCCCTCCTTCGTCGGGCCGGTTCCTCCGGTCGCTGTGCTGAATGATTCGCTCGCAAGCTCGCTCATCGGCTGCCCTTGGTGAGCGCGAGCGCTTCCTCGATCGTGAACGTGCCCTCGTAGAGCGCCGTGCCGGCGATGGCGCCTTCGACACCGACGGGCACCAGCTCCATCAGCGCCCGGATGTCGTCGAGCGTCGTGACGCCGCCACTGGCCACGACCGGGCTGTCGGTGCGCTCGCAGACATCGCGCAGCAGCTGCAGATTGGGGCCCTGCAGCATGCCGTCCTTGTTCACGTCCGTCACCACATAGCGGGCGCAGCCTTCGGAGTCGAGGCGGGCCAGCGTCTCGTAGAGGTCTCCCCCGTCGCGGGTCCAGCCACGCGCCGCCAGCGTCGTACCCCGGACGTCGAGTCCGATCGCGACACGATCGCCGTAGTTCGCGATCGCCTTGGCACACCACTCGGGCTGTTCCAGCGCCGCGGTACCGATGTTGACCCGGCGACAGCCCGTCGCCATCGCGGCCTCGAGCGAGGCATCGTCGCGGATGCCCCCGCTCATCTCGACCTTGATGTCCAGGCGCGCCACGATCTCGGCCTGCAGCGCCCGGTTCTCGCCGTGCCCGAAGGCGGCATCGAGGTCGACGAGATGCAGCCACTCGGCGCCCGCCTCCTGCCAGCGCAGCGCCGCCTCGACCGGGTCGCCGAAGCGGCGCTCGGAACCGTCCACGCCCTGCACCAGCTGGACGGCCTGGCCGCCCTTGATGTCGACGGCGG
>JASLCW010000264.1 GCA_030151765.1 Marmoricola sp. | reverse complement strand
TTGAAGTACCAGTAGGCGTAGGCGGCGAACCAGTTGTTGTTGCCGCCGTAGAGGACGACGGTGTCGTCGTTCGCCACGCCGCGACCCGACAGGAGCTCCTCGAACTGCTGCTTGTTGACGAAGTCACGACGGACCGCGTCCTGCAGGTCGGTGGTCCAGTCGAGCTTGATGGCGCCCTTGATGTGGCCCTTGTCGTAGGCGGTGGTGTCCTCATCCACCTCGACGAGCACCACCTTCGGGTTGTCGAGGTTCTGCTCCACCCAGTCGGCGGAGACGAGGCTGTTTTCGCGGCTCATGCGAGTGCTTCCTTCTTGTTGTTGGTGATGCTCTGGTCGGTTGAATCAGTGGTGGCCGGGTCGGCCGAGGTGGTGGCGACATTGCTCTGCGGCAACTTGCACACCCCGTAGATCTGGCAGCCCAGGCAGAACTGCACCGTCGCGTTGAGGAGCGCGGCGACGAGTGCGAACCCGGTGGCGACGTACCCGAGCCAGGAGGGACCGGCGGTGAAGCCGACGATCCCGACCAGCGCGAAGACGAGGCCGATGCCCTGGGCGAAGCGCGGCGGGCGCGGGTCCTCCCAGTCAGTGCTCGGGCCCAGGCGGGGCCGGACGTGCTTGCGGAAGACCCAGGCCAGCGGCGTGCGCTGGACTCCGAGGAGGACCGCGGTGGCGAAGAGTGCCGCCTGGACCGCCAGGACGTAGACCCCGATGCCGAGGTGCGCCGTGGCGAGTACGACGACGAGCAAGACGCTGGTGACGGCCGCATTGAACTGCGGTCCGCGCGCGTCGATAGGAGACGAGCTCATGACGATGTCCTGACGAGAGGGAGGGACGGGGTGCTCAGGTGCCGTCGACGTCAGGAGGACCGACGTCGACTCAGGACATTCGACACAGCGCCGAGCGCACGCGGCAGTGATCCACTGCGCGTCGCTTGGTCAGCATGGTCGTAAGCACGATTGCGATGTTAGTTGAGCCCTGCCGGGGAGCCGCAACTTCCAATCTCGCTCTGTGAGACAGCTGTCTATATTCTGAGATGCTCAGGCTGCGGATCGGCCCAGAAAGGTCATTCAGCTCCAGTAGGATCCGCCGCTATGACCCGAGGTTTCGCCGCCGTCTCCCTGGCCCTGGTCCTCACCGTCGCCCTGACAGCCTGCGGCGCGGGCACGTCGACGGAGATCCTCGGCCGGTCGAAGTCGGCCAGCTATGTCGCCCTCGGCGACTCCTACACCTCGGCCCCGGGCGTCGGGGACACCGTCGACATCAATGGCTGCTACCAGGCGACCGGCAACTACCCACGCATCGTCGCCAAGTCGCTCGGCCTGAACCTCGACGACCGCAGCTGTGCGGGCGCCAACAGCGGTTCCGTCGTCGGCCGCCAGATGACCATCCTGCAGAAGTGGGTCGGTCCGCAGATCAAGGGTGTGACCGCACACGCGAAGCTGGTGACCTTCAGCCTCGGCGCCAACGACTTCGCGCTCTACAACTTCATCTACGACATCTGCCCCAAGGCCGCCGCAGCCAAGACCTCGAACAGCCCCTGCACCGACGCGGACCGCGCTGCTGCGCCCGGCATGGATCTCGCCGCGAAGCTCCAGATCGTGAAGAGCCAGGTCCTTTCGGCTCTCCGCGCGGTCCGGAGGAAGGCACCCGCCGCCAGGGTGCTGGTCGTCGGCTATCCCGATCTCATTCCCACCAGTCCCTGCGCGGCATTCCCGCTCGCGGCCGGCGATGTGCCCTTCGCGAGCAGGATCATCAGCGGGCTCAACAGCGACCTCAAGGCGGCCGCCACGCAGACCCGGTCGACCTATGTCGACGTCTTCGCGGTGACCCACGGCCACGACATCTGCAGCGCCGATCCCTGGATCGCGGGCGAGGTCGACCGCGCGAAGGGTGTGCCCTGGCACCCCTACGCCGCCGAGCAACACGCGGCCGCCGACGCGATCGTCAAGGCATACGGCGCTACCGGCGCCTGAACCCGGCTCAAGCGCCGCGGAGCATCTCCTCGACCTGGTCGACGATGCGTTGCGGCGGGATCGACACGTCGTCGGCGATGCCCGCGTTCGGGCCGTCCGGGCCGCCGGGACCGTCGGCGACCAGATAGCGGTAGTCCGCACCGATCGCCTGGCAGATCGCCCACAGCCCGAGGTGGACATAAGTCGACGGGAAGAGCTCGAGCACCCGTACGTCGGGCGGGCTGAAGGTCACATTGGTGAGACCGGCGCCGTGCGGCGCCACGATGATCTCGGCACGGCTGAAGACATCGATCTGCTCCTGCACGGTCAGGGTCCCCGGGTCGAGCCTGACGAAACCGCGAGGCGCCAGCAGCTCCAGCAGCGCCGCCTCCTCGACATAGCGCCGGGTGAGGCGGGCGTCGCCACGCGAGAGGAAGAGGCGGACCCGGTCGGCCGGCGGATTCCGGGGCGGCAGCCGGCGGCGCAGCCACTCGACCATCTCCGGCGGCGCCTGGAGCGCCCAGTTGGGATTGCTCGGGACCAGCAGCCGGTCGGCGCGGAAGCAGACGCCCCGGTCGGGCTGGAGATACGGGCCGGGGATGCCGGCCAGCTCGAGCAGCTGCCGCTGGTAGCCGGCGCCGTGGGCGACGATCACCGCGTCGACAGGGGTGTCGGGCATGGCCTGCTCGAAGAGCCCGTAGCGGGCGATCGCGTCGTACAGGAAGTGGTAGTAGTTCCCGTTGGTGCCCCGGTTGACCAGGCTGAGCGCGGTGCCCTCCACCCGTTCGACGCGACCGAGGGTGGGGCGCAGGAAGACCGGGTGCTCGCGCCAGTCGGAGGTGCCGAAATAGCGGCTCGTCTCGTGGTCGAGCCGGCCGGACGGGGTGATCGTCGCGCCGTAGTCGCCGGCCAGTCGGCCGTCTCGGACGTCGAGGACGAAGCCGGCCGGGATGTCCGCAGTCCGTGCCTCGGCGAAGACCCAGTGGCCCGCCGGTACGCCGGTGACCGGGCGCCGCCGGAGCACCTCGCCCTGCCCGGCAGGGTGAACCGCGACGGTCCCGGGCTCGAGCGCGGCCAGCTCGGCGGAGCTCTCGACCGAGCCGCGCGGCACCCCGCGCCCGGACAGGAAGGGCGCGAGCAGCCGGTACAGCGCGCCGCTGATTCGGGTCAGCGCACGGTGCAGCCGCTTGAACAGCGGCCACCAGGGACGGAGTGCGGGAGGGAGCGGCACGGTCCTCCTCGGGAAGACGAATCGGGATTGCACCCGCTCGGGCAGGCACATTCCACCAGATCGCACTGCGGACATGTCGGCGACTCCGGAGCGCGGACGCCTTCGCCCGTATAGGGTCTCGCCTCGTGGCCTCCACTACGTCGAAGAATCTCATCGCCAAGGCGAAGCGCGTCAGCCCCGCCCTCGTGAAGGACGCCGTTCAGCGCCGCGTCCAGGTGGGCCTGGCGCGTCGGGGCATCCTGGTCACCCGGATCGACGACGAGGGCAAGCGCTACTTCGAGGTCGGCCACGACTCCGACGTACCGCTCCCGGCGGGTGCCGAGGCCGAACTGCGCGCCGACAACCCCCGTCTGACCGAACTGCGCAATGCCTACGACAAGCTCGACTACCCGTCGGCGGTGCCGACCCAGTGGAGCGACGACTTCCTCGCCAAGAACCTCTCGCTGGCCTGGTTCCGCGGTGACAACGCCTATGTGTGGCAGCTCCGGCTCTTCACCGGTGGCGCCAAGACCCGCAACTTCCTGGCGATGCTCGACATCGAGTCGCGCGACCGTCTCGGCCTGTTCTCGAAGCTGAAGGAGGACGGTCTCTTCGGCGCCTTCACCTTCGGCTTCGGTGAGCGCACGGTCAGCCGCGACCTTCTCGACAGCATCAACGAGATCAGCTACCTCGACGAGCACATGGGGCTCAGCTCGATCAAGGACGCCACCGTTCTCGACATCGGCGCCGGCTACGGCCGCCTCGCCCACCGCATCGACGAGGGCCTCGACAATGTCGTCGCCTACGACTGCACCGACGGCGTCCCGATCTCGACCTTCCTCTGCGAGTACTACACGAAGTTCCGCGGCCTCTCGGACGCCGTACGGGTGGTACCGCTGTCGGAGATCGACAGCCTGCGCGACTCGTACACGATCGCGGTCAACGTGCACTCCTTCTCGGAGCAGTCGCTGGCCTCGATCAACTGGTGGTTCGAGCGCATCGCCGAGCGCGACATCGAGTGGCTCCTGATCGTCCCGAACACCCAGGGCGTGCTTCTCTCGACCGAGAACGACGGCAGTCGGCTCGACTTCATGCCGACCGTGCTCGGCGCGGGCTACGAGCTGGCCGACCACCGCCAGATCTACTCCACGCAGGAGATGTGCGACATGATCGGCCTGCAGGACGAGTTCTACCTGTTCAAGAAGAAGGCCTGAGGCACCGCCTCGGTCAGGCCTGGGCCTGACCGAACTTCTCGATCTGCTCGATCTGGTCCGCCTCGGCCAGCTCCGTCTCCTCGGGCGTGATCTCCCGCTTCTTGACGCCCTTGCCGGTCCACGAGACGACCGCGGCGATGGCCGCGCAGCTCAGCACCGAAGCGATGATCGAGGCGACGGCGGCACCGTTGAGCCCACCCCAGTACGAGCCGACCACGAGCGCCCCGAGCAGGGCGATGCTCGACAGCAGGGAGATCCGAGAGGCGAGCTTCTCGCGGTCCTGGGCCAGCGCCGCCGCACCCCACAGCAGCCGGAAGGCGAAGGCAGCGTTGGCGAGCAGGAGCCAGCGGGCACACCAGATGGCGCCCTCGAAGTCGTGGCCGAAGAAGATCCGGATGCCCGGCCCGACGATGATCCACATCGCCGGGATCATCACCGCGAAGATGACGACGGAGGCGAGCGTCCACTTGCGGAGCAGCACGGCGCCTTCACGGGCACCGGCGGCGACCATCTTCGGCATCAGCGGTACGGCGAGGGTGCCCACCATGACCGCCGGCATCATGCCGACCGACGAGGCGACCGAGTAGAGGCCCAGCGCACTCGCACCGAGGATCTGGCCGATGATGATCGAGTCCAGGCCGAGACGGTCGAGCGCGCCGATCGAGCTCAGGTACGACGAGCGCGCGAAACGGTGGACCTCCGTGCGCACACTGCGATCGGTCCCCTTGCCCTCGGGCTTGCGCAGCGCCCGCCACATCATCGCCGCGCCCACCAGCTGCGCGAAGAAATAGCAGGTCAGTACGACGGCCGGAGGGTTGGTCGGCCTGACCACGAAGACGGCCACGATCGAGCCGACGTACGCGAGCATGAACCACATCTCGGCCCACATCGCGGCCCGGATGCCGTCCTCGCCGTACACCATCGAGCGGAAGAGCGCGTGGACGCCGCCGGAGAAGGTGACCACGAAGGCCATGGCCACCAAAGTCGTCCATTCGACCGAGCCGCGCAGTGCGACGCCGGTGGCGACGGCGGCGAAGACACCGGTCAGCGCCGACCAGCCGATCCACCCGCGCAGGAAGGGACCGACGGTGTCGCGCGCGGGCGCGTGCGCGGCTGCGACGGAGCGGGAGATGGCACCGCCGAGTGCGGAGAGCATGAACTGGCTGGCCAGCAGCGCCACCGCCAGCACGGTGACCACCTCACCACGTCCGGCGGGGCCGAGCATCCGGGCGATGATCGGCCCGGAGATGAGCGTCAGCGCCTGATTCGCGACGCCGGCGCCGATGACGTAAGCGGCATCGGGTATGCGGCGCTTACGGACGCGCTCGGCCCGATGCCGGCCGCTGGATCCCACGAGGGCGTGCCTCTCAGTTCACCGACTCGAACGCCGACTCCGGGATCTTGACCGGTGCCAGGCGACGTGCGGGCACACCGCCGTGGAGGCACTCCGCGGCGGCATTCTGTCGAGTCCAGAGTGCGGATCCGGCCGCGAGCACGGCGCCCTCACCGACCACGACACCGGGCAGGATGGTGCACGACGTACCGACGACGGCACGCTCCTCGAGCACGATGGGCTCGGCGATCAAGCCGCCGTCGGAAGGGTCGAAGGCGTGCGAGAGCAGCGTCGTACGCCAGCCCGTGAGCCACGCATTGTCCTTCAGCACGACGCCCCCGCTGCAGTCGAGCATGTGGAAGCTGATCACCTGGGCGCGCTCCCCCAGACGCAGCGTGCCGCGCACGTCGGCGAGCTCGGGGTCGTCGGTGTCGGGGAGATCGGCGCCGCTGACCCCGACCGTGATCAGGTTGAAGAAGGCGATCATCGACCCCGGGCCCAGCTTCACGAGGCGCACGCGGCCGATCACGTTGAAGTGCCCGAGGATGGCCCCTTCGCCGATCTCGAAGCGGTCCACGCTCTTGACCAGGCAGATGCCGACGTGCGCCGTCGGGTGGATGTCGTGCCCGGCCCAGTTGAGCAGGCGGATCTTGAGTCCGTTGAAGGGCAGGAGGAAGGCGAGGGTGGTCAGCAGACTGCGCACGGCGTCACCCTATCCGCGACGACGGGTGTCCACTCAGGCTTCTTCACGACGCATCCGCTCCGGCGAATCCATCCACGGATGGAGGGTGCGCAGGTCCTTGCGGATGGTGGCCGCGAAGATATTGCCCTGGCGGGAGGCGAGCTTGTTCATGACCTTCTGCCCGTTGGCGAAGGCACGCTCGGCGTTGTGCTCGCTCAGGTGCAGTTTGCGCTTGAGTACGGCGGAGGCGACCCGTCCGGTGCCGAGATTCCACTCGGTGTGGATCTCGATCGGGATCTCGAAGGCGGGGTCGTAGGTGGCGACGGTCTTGTAGAGATCGCGACGGGTCCACCGATAGACGAAATTCGGTACGCCGGTCCCGTCGACGCCACCCGTGTCGTAGCCGTCGGCCACGACGGCGGCGAGCTCGTACCAGCCCACGACACCTGCCTTGGAGGCCAGTCGCATCAGGGCGGAGTCCTGGTTCTCGACGAAGAGAACGGTCTTGCGCGCGATCCGGTACATCTCGTGCAGCGCCTCGTGAGGACGCGAGCAGTGGTGGATGCCCGAGTGGCCCATCACGTGGTCGTAGCTGCCCGACTCCTGCGGCATCTTGTGCGCGTCGAAGGCGGTGCCGCCGATCTCACTGCTCGGACTGTCCGGAGCGATGTTCACGAACGTGACATTGGTGAGGCCGACCTCCTGGCACACCATCTCGTCGAAGGTGCCCGCAAACTGCACGAGGACCGAGTCGTCGGGCCTGATGACGCCCTTCGCGATGTGGTCCTTCAGCAAGCGGGCGAAGGTCGTGGCGCCCGGCTCGGTCATCGGCTGCTCCAATTCACGTGCGAAGACTAAGGCATGCCTGAACCGCTACCCTCTGCGCACATGACCGTCTTGTCTCGGAGCAGGGTCGAGCCAGAACTGATCACGGTCGGGTGCGAAGTCTGCTTCCCGCAGCACATCTCCACGACCACGATCACGGAACTGGTCGACCGCGGCTGGTTGTTGCGGGTCCGCGACGACCACGTCGACATGTGCCATCACTGCCGCTACGAACCGCACCAGGGCCAGGTCCCGCGCGTCGACCGCGCGGGCCCGCTCGAGCCGGACCGCGGGCATCTGCCGAATTTCTTCATCATCGGCGCCGCGAAGGCGGGCACGACCAGCCTGCACTTCTATCTCGACCAGCATCCCGATCTCTTCATGGCCGAGATGAAGGAACTGCACTACTTCTGCGATCCGGACTTCGACGAGTGGGAGTCGATGTATCGCGAGCAGTTCCCGGTCGACGCCCCGATCCGGGGCGAGGGCTCCACGCTCTACACCCGCGCCCCGGCGATCCCCGGTGTGCCGGGTCGCATCGCGGCGAAGGTGCCGGACGCGAAGATGGTCTACCTCGTTCGCGATCCGGTCGAGCGAGCCCTCGCGTCGTGGCGTGAGGAGCGCTTCCACGTGACCGAACGGCGGCCTGCCGAGGTCGCCTTCGCCAACCCCGAGGATCCGCACAACGCTTATGTCGCTGCCAGCCGGTACGCCGAGCAGCTCGACGGCTATCGGGAGCACTTCCCCGACGACCACATCCTCGTGCTCGACCAGGAGGAGCTGAGCAACGACGCTTCGGCCGTGGTCGACCGGGTGATCGACTTCCTCGGGCTCCCGTCGTACGAGATCGACACCGCGACGCGGTACAACGACGGCGGCACCAAGTTCGAGTACGGCGGCCTCGGTCACCGGCTGCGCTTCAGTGCCCCCGCGCGCGCCGTACGCAAGCTGCCGGTGCCCGTGCGGATGGCGCTGACCGCGCCGGCCCGGCGCTTCCTCCGGCACCCGGTGCCCACCCCGGACCTCCCCGACCACCTGATGACGCGCCTCAAGGAGGTCCTGCGGCCCGATGCGGCACGCCTGCGCGAGATGACCGGTCTCGCCCTCGCGCACTGGTCCGTCTGAGCGGAACCGATCAGAGCGGGTACATCGGCGTCGACGCCATCAGGGACTCGATGGCGGTCTGACCGGTGGCGTCGTCGTCGTGCACGACGGCGATGTCCCAATAGGCACGGTGATTGGGGCGGCGCGGCGGGAAGTCGTCGAGCTCGCTCGACCGGGTGGCGATCTCGTCCACGGTCATCGGGCCCACCGCGAAGCCGCTGTTGTGCCACACGGCCGCCTTCCGGTAGCCGAGCCCGGCCAAGCGGGTCCAGATCGACAGCGGGTCGTAGCCCGCGATCCTGGTCAGGTAGGGGTCGTACTCGAAGAAGAGCGCGGGCTTGGACTCGCGCCAGGCCTCGGCGATCACCGGGATCAGCGCGACGTCGTACCCGTCGGTGTCGGACTTCACCAGCCGGAGGTCGGTGAAGTCGGGCTGGGTCTCCCGGAGCCGCGCGGGCGAGATCGAGGGCATCGCGTCGGGATCGTCGTCCGCTGCCGCCTCGACGAAGCGCGTCGTGCCTCCCGAACGTACGGCGGTGGTCCGCTTGGCCGCATCGTCGACGGCGAGCAGCGACTCGACGACCGTGATGCGATCGTCGGTGTCGACATTGCGGTGCAGGAAGTCGAGGTAGTAGCGGTCGGCCTCGACGCAGAGCACGCGACCGTCGGCCGCGTCCAGGATCTGCAAGGTCGAGTCGCCGACATTGGCGCCGACGTCGAGAACGGTCAGCGGTGCCGGGCCCGCGGCGAGGAGCTTCGCCAGCTCCACCAGGTTCTGACCGTAGAGCGAGCCCTCACCGGCGTAATCGGGAAGCCGGTGCGACCACGGCAGGGTCATCCGCACGCCCTGCACCTCGCGCACGACTGCGCGCCGAGGAAGGCGGTCGCGAATGAACCAGCCGACCTGGCGGCGGACGAGAGCGGCCGTGGATCGCAAGGAGGTCACGAGCGGCATGCTAGTGCTCCGCGCCCTCCTGTCCGGCGAATGCCAAGGTGCGGTCGCAGCTCAGCCCTCATATCGCTGCCAGCCGTAGCCCCAGTCGTTGACCTCGATCTTGGCCAGCCGCCGAGCCGGTACGCCGCCGGCGAGATGCTCCGGGACGATCTCCTGCCGCGTCCAGAGCGTCGAGCCACCCGCCATCAAGGCGCCCTCACCGACGACCGAGCCCGCGAGCAGGGTGCAGTTGGTGGCGACGACCGAGCGCCGGTGCAGCTCGACCGGCTCGATGATGATGCCGCCCTTCTCCGGATCGAAGACGTGCGTGAGCACCGTCGACCGCATCCCGGTCAGCCAGGCCTCCTCCCCGAGGACGACGCCGCCGCTGCAGTCGAGCACGTGCATGAACATGATCCGCGAGTGCGGGCCCATGATCAGGCTGCGCGCCACCGGATTGGCGGGACCCTCCTCCGCGGCCATGCTGACGCCGGGCATGAAGAAGTTGAAGTAGTTGATCCGGGCGCCGACGTCCATCTTCACCAGGTCGAGCCACCCGATGATGTTGAAGTTGCCGATCGCGGTGCCCTCGGCCATCTCGAAACGCCGCACGCTGCGCACCAGATTGATGCCGACGTACGCCGTCGGGTGGATGGAGTGGCCGAGGCGATTCAGCAGGCGCACCTTGAATCGCTTGAAGGGCAGCAGGAAAGCGAGTGTTGTCAGGAGGCTTCGCACCCGGGCGATGCTAGCGGCGACAGCTGTGTGGACACCTCACCCACACAGCCTCCGGTGGTGCAAGACTCGGCGCATGCTTCAGCTCCTCGTCAGCGACCTCAAGGCCACCGTCGACGGGGGCCGGCGTACCGGCCTCAAGTTCTGGATCTACCTGCTCGGCAAGGCTGCGCTGAGCCCGCAGACGCATGCACTGATCGCCTACCGGGTCGGCTCCTCGCTCCGGGGTACGCCGCTGTGGCCGCTCGCCTTCGCCTTCAAGGCCTTCGGCATCATCTGGGCCGGCGCGGATCTGCACCCCAAGGCCGAGATCGGGCCCGGCTTCGTGCTCGCCCACGGCCCGGGGGTGACGATCGGCGCCGACGTGCGCGCCGGCCGCAACCTGCGCGTCAACAGCGGCACGAACATCGGTGCGATGCGGATGACCGAACCGCTCGACCCGAGCCGCCCCACCTTCATCGGTGACGACGTCTTCATCGGCGCCAACGCGATGATCCTCCAGGACTGCCACATCGGCGACGGCGCCGTGATCGGCGCCAACGCGGTGGTCACCCGCGATGTCGAGCCGCTGACCGTTGTGTCCGGAATTCCCGCCAAGCCGGTGCGCACCCTCGACAAGCCGTTCATGGGAGTACAGGAATAGCGCCCGCCGAACCGGCTATCCTCGGCCCCACCCTTCTCCCCATCCGCCTGCGCGGTCCCGACCCATGGAGGTCACAGTGCCCGGGTTCTCCGGCTTCCCGAACCTGTCGGTGCGCCAGTTGGCCGAAGCACCCGTCGCCCGTCAGATCTTCCGCCGGATGCGACACCAGCAGGACCAGATGCGGGCCGCGATCGGCCGCCTCGAAGTCCACCTGATGGAGGTCCGGCCGACCCCCGCGCAGCTGGTCGACGCCGAGTTCACCGTCTTCTCGCAGTACGGCGAGGACGGCATCATCCAGCACCTGGTCCGGCAGGCCCGCCCCGAGCAGACCACCTTCGTGGAGATCGGCACGGGCGACTACAGCGAGTCGAACACCCGCTTCCTGCTGGAGAACAACAACTGGCGCGGCATCGCCATCAACGGCGGCGACGACCACGTCCGGTTCATCTCCACCTCCGGGCTGAGCTGGCGTCACGACGTGGAGCCGGTGAGCGCCTTCGTGACCACCGACAATGTCAACGCCCTCATCACCGACAACGGACTCGAGGGTCCGATCGGCCTGCTCTCGATGGACGTCGACGGCGTCGACTACTGGCTGCTCGACGCGATCACCGCCGTACAGCCGACGATCCTGGTGGCGGAGTACAACGCGCTCTTCGGCCCCGACGCGGCCGTGACGGTCCCCTACGACCCGGCCTTCGTGAACAGCGAGAAGCACTACTCGCAGACCTACTTCGGCACCTCGATCGCGGCACTCGTGCATCACGCGAGCTCGCGCGGCTACCGCTTCGTCGGCTGCTCCAGCAATGGCGTCAACGCCTTCTTCGTCAAGGAGGAGTCGGCCGGCGACCTGCCCGCGCTGACCGCGCGGGAGGGCTTCCGCCCGGGGCGCTATCTCACCTCGCGCAATCCCGACGGCTCGCTGGCCCGGATGCGCGGTGTCGCCGACCGGCTTCGCGTGATCGCCGACCTGCCGCTGGTCGAGGTGACCACCGGCCGCGAGACCACGGTGGGAGAGGCCGTCGCGGTCTGGGACTCCCCCACCCGATGAATCCGAAGGTCGAGAAGGTCGTCCGGCGCGCGGCCTGGAAGACGGTCCGCGCGATCGGGGCGACCAAGCTCTTCGCCGGCATCGGCAGTGGTCGCGTCACGGAACTGTGGATCGGCGACTCCCACTCGGTCCTGCTCAACACCGAACGCTTCCCCTTCTTCATGGGCAGCATCGACGAGGGCCGCTTCATCTGGCACCTTGGCCCGCGGATCATGCACTCGATCGGCACGCGGGGCTTCCCCAGCGTCGTACGGCTGCACGCACGGAAGCTGGGCCGGCTGCCCGCGTCGCGCCGGCTCACCTGCGTCTACGTCTTCGGGGAGATCGACGTCCGCTGCCACCTTGCTCCGCGGCTGAGCGAGGACCTCGACGACAGCTGGGTCACGTCGTACGTCGCCAAGGCCGTCGAGCTCAGCGATGCGATCGGTGCCGCCCGGGTCGTCATCGTCACCCCGCCGCCGCCCAGCGACGAGATCGCCGATCACGTCATGTTCCCCATCGCCGGCGACATCGACGAGCGCACGGCCGCGCACACCTGGCTCACCGAACGCGTCATCGCCGCCGTCCCTGCGGATGACCCGCGGATCAGCGTCATCGATCTCCGTACGGCGCTCGCCGACGAGCTCGGCCGGCTGCCGGCGGCATTGACCGACGACGGCTGCCACACCAACGAAGCGGGCCGGGTCGCCGTACGGCGCCTCGTGCTCGACCACCTGGACTCCCACCCCCTTCCCCGTTCCAAGGAAGCCGTATGAGTGAACAGAACGACCGAGTCTGCCCGGCCTGTGCGTCGACCGATGTGAGCCGTGGCCCGGAGTCGCGCCGCAGCGGTCACGTGGTCGTCACCTGCGCTGCCTGCGGTGCCGCCTGGCTGGTGAATGCACCGATGCCTCCGGCCACCTTCACGCTCGAGGATCTCCCCGAGGACTACGTCGACACCTGGGTCGACAACAAGCGTGAGTCCGTCGGCACCGGCGAGTGGCACAAGCAGCTCGCCTGGCTGAAGGGCGCGCTGGCGAAGGTCGACAGCCCCCGGGTGTACGACCTCGGCGCCGGCGACGGCGAATTCCTCGCGCTGGCCCGGGACGACTACGGCTTCGACGTCGGCGGCAACGACATCCTCGAGGGCGCCATCATCGTCGCCAAGCGCCGCTACGGAATCGATCTGGACCTCGGCGACCTCAACGCGCTCGAGGACCCGGAGCCGGTCGACGCGGTCACGATGTGGTGCGTGCTCGCGCACACCGCCGACGGTCCGGGCATGGTCTCGGGTGCGGCGCGGATCCTCAAGCCGGGCGGGCTGCTCTTCCTGCAGACCCCGCACCGCACCTTCGCGGACCGGATGCTGATCGGCGCCAAGACGGCGACCCGCGGACGGGTCGCCCGTCTCTCCGACCGGCGCCTCGCCGGACACCACCGCATCCTGCACACGCCGCGCAGCATCACCGCGCTGCTGGAGCGGCACGGCTTCACCGATGTCGAGGTGAGCCCCCAGGCCCGCTACTCGCTGACCTCCGAGGCCTACCTGGCCTCGCTTCGGCCGCCGGCCTGGGCGCTCGGCCCGGCCGCCAAGGCGATGGACAAGGTCGTGCACAGTCCGCTGGCGCCCCGGATCATCCTGGACGTCAAGGCCCGCAAGGCCTGACGGGTACGACGCTCAGCGCGCGACGAAGCGTCGTACCAGCTTCCAGACCTGCTTCTGGGTGATGATCCGGCGCACGATCTTGCGCAGCCACAGCGGCCGGACGATCTGCTTGGCGATCCGGGAGAGCCGGCCGTCGATGCGGAGCAGGACGAGTTCGAGCTCGGCCTCTACGTCGCGGTCCATCGCGACCTCGGCCGGATGCACCATCGGGAAGGCCATCTGCTGCGCGGGGCGGGGCGTCCGGTTCGCGCGGGTGTGGGTCGCGTCGGGACCGAAGCCGTCGTTCTCGACCAGGTAGAGCGAGGGCGTCACGCTGAGCCCGGCCCGGCTGATGATCGTCACCCAGAAGTGGTGGTCCCAGCCGTAGTGGTCGCCGTTGAGCGTCTGCGAGACCTTGAGGAAGTGCCGCCGGCCGGCCTCGGTGACGAGTGCGTCCGGATGCGGTGGTGCCGGCTCGGTGCGGACCGCGTCGGCCGTGCGGGGGTCCTGCCCAGCACGCTCCGCGGCGCCCTCGTGCTGCCGCGGGAAGACAGCGCGGTGCTCCTGCCAGCGGTCAGCCCACGTCGCCCAGCCCCACACGCTCGTCCACGTGCTGAAGGCATAGCTCTGGCCCTTGAAGGCCTCGAAGGGGACCAGCTTCTTGTCGCCGGCGATCATCCAGACCCGCTTGTCGTCGGCGTACCGGTCGAGCAGTTCGTCGGAGAAGCGGAAGAAGGTCGGGTCCGGGATGCAGTCGTCCTCGAAGACGATCGCCCGGTCGACCTGGCCGAAGACCCAGTCCAGGCCCAGCTCGACATTGGCCTCGAGACCGATATTGCTCTCCGCGAAGCGGCGCTCGACCCGGCAGTCCCAGTCGATGCCGTCGATCAGGGCACGCACCTCGGCGCAGCGCTCGGCGTCCTCGGCATTGCCCGGCCGCGGCCCGTCGGCGATCACGAAGAGCCGGCTCGGCTTCACGTCGCGGAAGGCGTCGAGCACCCGTGCGGTGACCCGCGGGCGGTTGAACGCGATCAGGACAACCGGGACGTCAGTCACGGGGCACTCCTCGGTCGGTGATGCGGGAGGCGAAGCGGGTGGCGCTCGCCATGGCATTGCTGTGCAGGACCTTGCGACCCACGTTGCGCACGCGGGGGTTGGTGACCATCCGCCGGGCGAACTCGACGGTGCGACCGCCGACGCGGGAGAGCAGCAACTCCAGGTCGCGCTCGACCTCGACGTCCAGTACGACGGCGGCGGGGTGGTGCAACGGGAGCGGCATCGGCAGCGCCGGGTCGGTCTCGCGTTCGAAGACGCCGTGGGTCGCGCCGGCGCCGAAGCCGACGTTCTGGACCATGTTGACCGCCGGCGTCGCGGCCAGGCCGCCCTCGGTCATCATCGTCAGCCACCACTGCTTGTCCCAGCCGTGGCGGATGACGTCGTCGGAGGTCGCGGCCTCGACGAAGTGGGCGCGCCCGCCCTTGGTCACGAGCAACTCGGGGCGCGGCGCGGCCGGGCGGGTGCGCACCGGCGCATCGCCATCGGGACCCTGATGGTCGCGGGGGAAGATCTCGCGATGCCGCTGCCAGCGATCGGCCCAGGTCGCCCAGCCCCACACGCTCGCCCATGAGGCGAAGCGGTAGCTGTCCTCGCCGAAGTAGGACGCGGGTACGCCGTGACTCCCACCCGCGATCTGCCACACCCGCAGATCGTCCCGGTAGCGCTCCAGCAGGTCGCCTGCGTACGCGAAGAAGGTGGGGTCGGCGACGCAGTCGTCCTCGAAGACGATGGCCTCGGGGACCTGGGCGAAAACCCAGTCAAGGCCGGTCTCGACATTGCCCTCGCAGCCGAGATTCACCTCGCTGTAGCGACGATGCACCTGACACGGCCAGTCGACGGCATCCATGACGGCGCGCGTCTCCGCGCACAGCGCGGCATCGTCGGGGTGGTCCTCCCGCGGCCCGTCGGCGATCAGGAAGAGCTGCTCGGGCGCCGCCGTACGGATCGCGTCGAGAGTGCGGGCGGTGTGCTCGGGGCGATTGAAGCCGATCAGGACGACCGCAGTCACCGGATCGCCACCGGGAAGGAGGTGCCGGCGGGCTCCGTGTCCGTCGCCTCCTGGGCCGGTGGCCTCTCCACCGCCGCCAGCAGCGCCAGCGCCATCGGCACCACGATCGTGC
Source organism: Marmoricola sp. (assembly GCA_030151765.1). Classification (GTDB taxonomy): domain Bacteria; phylum Actinomycetota; class Actinomycetes; order Propionibacteriales; family Nocardioidaceae; genus Marmoricola. The sequence goes on along the minus strand of JASLCW010000264.1, from coordinate 22,127 downwards.
GGTCGACGATGCCCGGGAAGGTGATGCCGCTGACGATGAAGATCCACGACAGGTAGGACAGCCGCCGCAGGGAGAGCGTGCCGAGCAGCGGCCGGGTCAGCACCCAGAGGGCGACGAGGTACGCCGCGGTGCCCAGCACGCCGACCGCGACGGCTGACTCGAGGAAGAGATTGTGATAGGCGCCGACGATGGGGTCCAGGCCCGTCCCGAAGAAGGGGTCCGCCAGGAAGCGATGCCAGCCGTCGGTGAGCGCCGCCTCGCGCACCGAGTCGGAGCCGGCGGAGGTGGCGTCACCGGCGAGACGGCCCAGCGAACTGCCGGGGCCGCCCAGTTTGATCAGCGTCGGCAGCAGCGCCAGCCCGATCGCGCCGAACAGGCCGCCGAGGAAGGTCAGGACCGCGGAGCGCTCCACCAGCGGGACGATCACGATCACCGCGGCCGCGGCCAGCGTGGCGCCGCGGCTGCCGCTCATGATCAGCGCGACGACGTTCAGCAGCATGACCATGCCCAGGAGGAGCTGGCCCTGGAGGCTGCGCATGCGGGGGAAGAGGAAGAAGACGATCGCGATGGCCGCCGCCGCCGCCAGACCGAAGTCGTTGGGGTGGTGGCTGAGTCCCTGGTAGCGACCGGGTCCTCCTGCAGGCCCACGGACGAAGGCCATCGCGGTGCTGAGCGCCTGTCCGCCGAGATAGCACCACAGGAGTCCGTTGATCATCCGGGCACTGGGACTCCAGAACACCAGTACGGCGGGGAGCACCGCGAGACAGAGCAGCCACTGCAGCATGTAGATGACGCTGGTCACCGGTGAGGCGTTGGCCGCGGAGGCGATCAGGCCGACGCCGCCCAGCACGAACACGGAGATCGTGAAGATCGCGGGAAGACGGTTCTTGCGGCTGAGCACCTCGGGCAGCAGCAGGAAGATGCCCATGACCATGAAGAGGTCGGTCGGCGTCGCCACATTGGCGATGCCCCCGATGCCGCGGTACATCGGCGCGGTTCCGAAGGCAACGCAGAGAGCGAGCGCGGCCATGCCCACCCGGCCCAGCACCGCAAGGCCGAGCAGGCCGAGCGAGAGCGCGACGGCGGCGCCCATGCCGAGTGTTCCGGTCATGGCAAGAGCGACCAGTGCCGGGGTGAGGAGCACCATCAGCACGGTCGCCACGCGACTCTGAATGGTCATGTGCGTCCCAGCAGTCGACTCATCTGCTCGATGTCCGCGTCCACCATCAAGGCGGCCAGTTCAGGTGCCTTGGTCCGGGGCTCCCAGCCGAGGACCTCACGGGCACGGGTCGGATCGCCGAGGAGAGCGTCGACCTCGGTGGGCCGCTCGTACTGCTTGTCGTAGCGGACGTATTCCTCCCAGTCGAGACCCGCGTGACTAAAGGCCGCCTGGCAGAACTCGCGCACGGTCGTGCCGACGCCGGTGGCGAGCACGTAGTCCTGAGGCTCGTCGTGCTGCAGCATCCGCCACATGCCCTCGACGTACTCCGGGGCATAGCCCCAGTCACGGACGGCCTCGAGGTTGCCGAGGTCGAGATGGTCGGCGACACCGAGCTTGATCGAGGCGACGCCGAGGGTGATCTTGCGCGTCACGAAGCTCTCGCCGCGGCGGGGCGACTCGTGGTTGAAGAGGATCCCGGAGACCGCGAAGAGGTCGTAGGCCTCGCGATAGTTGACCGTCACCCAGTGCGAGTAGAGCTTGGCGGCGCCGTACGGCGACCGCGGGTAGAAGGCGGTCGACTCGTTCTGCGGCGGCGGCGTCGCGCCGAACATCTCGGAGGTCGACGCCTGGTAGAAGCGGCAGTCCAGCCCCGCCGCCCGGATCGCCTCGAGGAGGCGCAGGGTGCCCACGGCGTCGGTCGACGCGGTGTACTCGGGCATCTCGAAGGAGACCTTGACGTGGCTCTGCGCGCCCAGGTTGTAGACCTCGTGCGGTGCGATCTCGTGGATCAGGTTGACCAGGCTGACCCCGTCCGTGAGGTCGCCGTAGTGCAGGTGCAGGTCGGCATTGCCGTGCAGGTGGTCGATCCGGCTGCGGTTCAGGGTCGACGCACGGCGAACCAGGCCGTGGACCTCGTACCCCTTGCTGAGCAGCAACTCGGCGAGGTAGGAGCCGTCCTGGCCCGTGATTCCGGTGATGAAAGCGCGTCTCGACACGCGCGCCAGACTAGCGTCACCTGGGGCCTCTCGCTGCCGGTGGCGGACCACGTCCGGCAACTGGTCAAAAAGCCCGATCTGCCTCCCGCAGCCTGTTTAGGATGACCGCCATGCCTGTCGAGCCGGATGACGATAGCTCCCAGCTGGCCATCGCTCGTTCGTACTACGACACCGAGCTCGCCGGCGGCGTCGAGCGTTTCCTCGGCGACCGGCTCGGCACCTGCCCCTGGTGCGGCGGAAGCAGCCTCGGCCGGAAGACCGTCTGCCGCGACCTCCGGCAGTTCAAGCCCGGACGCTTCCAGCTCGACGAGTGCCGTTCCTGCGGGCACATCTTCCAGAACCCGCCCGTCACCGACGAGGGCCTCACCTTCTACTACCGCGACACCTACGACGGCCTCAACGCCGAGCGTGCCGAGGCCAATCTCGGCTCGATGGGCGAGATGTACCGGCGCCGCGCCTCGACGGTCCTCGACAACCGTCCGGACCGGCCCCGGCGGTGGCTCGACATCGGCACCGCCTCCGCGCACTTCTGCGAGACCGCGGCGGGCCTCTTCCCCGGCACCGTCTTCGACGGGCTGGACATGTCCGACGGCGTCCTCGCCGGCAAGGCGGCCGGCCGCATCGAGACCGCCTATCAGGGCCAACTCCCGGAGCTGAGCGGACAGCTGAGCGGCCGCTACGACCAGGTGAGCATGTTCCACTACCTCGAGCACACCCGCGATCCGCACGCCGACCTCGACGCCGCGGTCGAGGTCCTCGCGGACGACGGGTGGATGCTGATCGAGCAGCCCGACCCGCAGTGCCGCGCCGCCCGCATCTTCGGGTCGTGGTGGGCCGGCTGGAACCAGCCCGAGCACCTCAACATGGTCACCTGCCCCAACCTCGTCACGGCTCTGGAGGAGCGCGGCATGGAGGTGGTGACCGTCGTACACCGCGAAGCGCACGTCCCGCTGGAGGCCTTCATCGTGCTGGCCACGATCCTCAGCTGGATCGCCCCCGGCGATGTCGCGCCCTGGCGGCGGCAGCCGTCGCCGCGGACCGCCGCCGTACGGCGCCTGATCGGCAAGGTGATCGCCGCGCCCTTCGTGCCGCTGGCCCGCTTCATCGACTGGGTCGTGCTCCCGCGGCTGCTGCACAGCTACCACGCCTACCGGATCCTGGCCCGCAAGCGGCCCGCTCCGACCTCCGTCTGAGCGGCGATCGCATGCATCTCGTCGTCGACGCTGTCGCGGCCGGTCCCGACAGCACCGGAATCGTGGTCGGCAATCTCCTGCACGGCTGGCGCGAGGCACTGCCCGAGGACCGGATCACGGTGCTCTCGGGACCTGACGGCGCGCCCTTCGAGACACCGGAGGGCGTGGTGGTCGATCGGCTGCCGCGGACTCTGCCCGGCCCGCTCGGCGGCCTGTGGCTGCGCTCGGTCACGGTCCGCCGGGCCGCACGGCGCCTGGGGGCGGATGCGGTGCTCTCCGCCGTACCCGCGAGCACCCTGATCGGCGCGCCGTGCCCGCAGGGGCTGATCCTCTACGACCTGCGCCACGAACTCCGGCCGGAGCAGTTCTCCCGGGGCCAACGGCTCGCCCGTGGCATCTCGTGGCGGTGGACCATGAGCCGTGCCGACGGCATCTACTGCATCTCCGAGCGCACCTTCCACGACCTTCGCGACCGGCACCCCCGGCTGGCTCGGCACGCCATGCCCACCCAACTCGGCTCCGACCACGCACGGCGGTGGCGCGGACCGGCACCCGAGGGGAAGTACGCCCTCGCCTTCGGCCATTTCGCCAACAAGAACGTCGCGGCGGTGCTCGAGGGCTGGGCCGCCTTCAGCACGGCGCACCCCGACTGGCGGCTGCGGCTCGTCGGCATGGGTGGGCGCGACCGCGAGGCGGCGCAGCAGTCGGTGGAGCGGCTCGGCATCGCCGATGCGGTCACCCTGATGCCCTGGCTCGACGACGACTCCTTCGCCGCCTGCTTCGCGGGAGCCTCGATGATCGTCTTCCCCTCCGACTTCGAGGGCTTCGGGCTCCCCGCAGCCGAGGCACTGCGGCTCGGCATCCCGGTCGTCGTCTCCCGGGATCCCGCCCTCGCCGAGGTGACCGGCGGCCACGCCGCGGTCTGCCGGTCCGTCGGGGCCGACGATCTCCGGACGGCGATGGAGGAGGCACTGTCCTTCGACGCGGCCCACCTGCAGGCGGGGCGGGACTTCGCGCAGGGATTCACCTGGGCCTCGATGGCCCTGAAGGTCAGGGCGTCGCTGCTCCGAGCGGGCGCCTGACCGGGAAGAGATAGTCGACGCTCTCGGCGACATCGGACTGCAGCCGCCGTACGTCGACGTCGACCATGTGCCGGATCAGATCGGCGAATCCGGTGCGCGCCTCCCAGCCGAGTGCCTCCCGGGCGGGCTGCGGGTCGGCGACCAGCTCGGGGATGTCCGCGGGGCGGATCAGCTCCGGGTCCTGTACGACGTACCCGCTCGGATCGTCGATCCCCGCCGCGGCGAAGGTGAGCGCGACCATCTCGCCGAGATCGTGCGCGACACCGGTCCCGATCGGCAGCTCGAGCGGCTCGGGATGCACCGCCATCGCCGCCAGCGCCTCGACATAGTCGCCGGCGAAGCCCCAGTCGCGGATCACGTCGAGGTTGCCGAGCACCAGCCGGTCGCTGCGCCCCAGCGAGATCGCCGCGACACCGGCCGTGATCTTGCGGCTCACGAAGGAATCGGGGCGAACCGGACTGTCGTGAATGTGCAGGCGCGCAATGCTCGCATGCAGGCCGCGGGTGTCCCGCGCCTCCCGCACGAGCCCTTCCGCCTCCTCCTTCGCCCGCGCATAGGGGCTGCTGCCGATGCCCACCTCGCCCGTCGACGCCTGGACGAATCGGACATCCCGACCGCTCTCGTCGCGCAACCGGCACAGCGCGTCGACGACGACCTCCACCGCAGTCGCGTTGAGGGCGAAGGTCGTGTCGGGCTCGGCCCAGCTGCGCGCCACCGAACTCATGCCGGCGAGGTTGAAGGTCAGGTCGGGCCGACACTTCTCGATCAGGCCGCGCAGGCCCTCGTGATCGGTCAGGTCGACGGCCTCGATCGTCGCGCCGCCGAGGTAGGTCTGCTCGCGGTCGGTGGCGCCCGATCGCGGGTTCACCGTGCCCACGACATCGATGCCTCGTGCGAGCAGATGACGAGCCAGATAGACGCCGTCCTGCCCGGCAACCCCGGTGATCAATGCCAATGTCACGGCTGTCAGGGTAGGCGACCGCCCACCGTGACGTTGTGCGCACATCGTCGTTTCCCTTCCTGTGCGTCGGGGGCGTGCGCCACTCACGGAAATTTCGATGTACTGGAGGTCCTGATGCCCGGCGGTTCGGTAGATGTCTTGGTCGCAGGTGGCGGCGGTTTCATCGGGGGTCACCTCGTTGCCGACCTGCTGAGTCAGGGCCTGTCGGTTCGATCCGTCGACGTCAAGCCGACCGACGAGTGGTATCAGGTGCACCCCGAGGCGGAGAATGTCCAGGCGGATCTCTCCCACCTCGACCAGGCGATGACCCAGACCGCCGGCGCCCGCCAGGTCTACATGCTCGCCGCCGACATGGGCGGCATGGGCTTCATCGAGAACAACAAGGCTCTCTGCATGCTGACCGTGCTGACCAGCACGCACATGCTCCAGGCCGCCCGGGAACACGACGTCGAGCGCTACTTCTACTCCTCGTCGGCCTGTGTGTACGCCGCCGACAAGCAGACCGACCCCTCGGTGACCGCGCTCAAGGAGGCCGACGCCTACCCGGCGATGCCCGAGGACGGCTACGGCTGGGAGAAGCTCTTCACCGAGCGGATGGCCCGCCACTTCCTCGAGGACTTCGGCCTCGACACCCGCGTCGCGCGCTACCACAACGTCTACGGACCCAACGGCACCTGGACCGGCGGCCGCGAGAAGGCCCCGGCGGCGGTGTGCCGCAAGATCGCGACCGCGGTGATCACCGGCAAGCACGAACTCGACATCTGGGGCGACGGCGAGCAGACGCGCAGCTTCATGTACGTCGACGACTGCGTCAAGGGCAGCCAGATGATCCTCCACGGTGACAGCCCGATCCCGGTCAACCTGGGCAGCGACGAACTGGTGACGATCAACCAGCTCTACTCGATCGTCGAGGAGATCGCGGGCATCCGCTGCACGCGCAACTACCAGCTCGACGCACCGCAGGGTGTGCGCGGCCGCAATTCCGACAACACCCAGATCATCGACACCTACGGGTGGGCGCCGAGCATCACCCTGGCCGACGGTCTCGCCAAGACCTATGCCTGGGTCTACGACCAGGTGAAGCTCTCGCTGGGCTGATCACTGCACTGATTTTGAGAGGCGGGATTGGTGCGAATCCTCGTTCACGACCACAGCGGTCACCCCTTCCAGGCCGAGCTCAGCCGTGAGCTGGCCCGGCGGGGTCATGTCGTCACTCATTCCTTCGCCACCGGCTACGTCTCCGGCAAGGGCCGGCTCACCGCCAACGGCGAGGAGGGCATCACCTACGAAGGCATCGGCTCCGCCAAGCGCATCGACAACCTGCGCTTCCGCCGGCGCCTGGTCCACGAGGTGCAGCGTGGCTTCGCACTCGCCAACCAGGCCCGTCGTACCCGCGCGGACATCACGCTGGTGTCCAACGCGCAGATCCCGACCCTGGTCGTCTTCGCCTTCCTGATGGCGGTCATGCGCAAGCCGTGGGTGCTGTGGCACCAGGACGTCTACGCGATCGCGGTGCGCTCCTTCGCCGGCGACAAGCTCGGCCGCGCTTACACCGTCGTGGCGGGCATCTTCGCCATCGCCGAGCGCTGGTGCTCACGCCGTGCAAAGGCGATCGTCGTGATCGCTCCCTCCTTCGTTCCGGTCCACGAGGAATGGGGCACCGCCGACAAGGTCGAGGTGATCCCCAACTGGGCGCCGCTCGACGAGATCGTCCCGACCGCCCGTGACAACGCATGGTCGGAGGAGCACGGCCTGACCGAGGAGAAGACGCTGCTCTACTCGGGCACCCTCGGGCTCAAGCACAACCCGGTCCTGCTCGTCGAGCTCGCCCGGCGGGTGCGCGAGGAGGCGGGCCAGCCCGTTCGCCTGGTCGTCGTGAACGAGGGCCCGGCAACGCAGGTTCTCCTCACCGAGGCGGCCAAGCAGGGCGTCGCCATCGACGTACTGCCCTTCCAGCCCTACGAGCGGCTCCCGGAGGTCCTGGGCAGCGGCGACGTACTCCTCGTCCTCCTCGAGAAGGAGGCGGGCGCCTTCTCCGTGCCCTCCAAGACGCTGTCCTACCTGTGCGCGGGACGTCCGATCCTCGGGATGATCCCCGAGGAGAACCTCGCCGCCAGCCTCATCGCCGAGGCGGGCGGATGCGTCGTACCGCCGGAGAGCGATTCGCTGGGCGAGGCGGCCGCCTGGATCGGCTCGGTGCTCGAGGACCAGGAGATGTGGACGAAGCTCGGCCGAGCCTCGCGGGAACTGGCCGAGCGGGAGTTCGCACTCGCCGACTGCGCCACCCGCTTCGAGGACCTCCTGACCGCCGCCAGCGCACGATAGAGGGGCCCTAGAGGCGCATTCGATATCCTTCAGCATCGAGCGTGGAGGTAATCGCATGAGCGACCTGCTCCTTCTGACGAGTACGACGCAGGCCTCGGTCGAGGTGCTGCCCGGGCTCGCCCTGCTCGGCCACCAGGTCCGCATCCTCTCCGCAAGCGGCTCGGCGCTGCTCGATGCGCCCGGGAGTGACGTCATCCTGATCGACGGTCGCCGCGAGCTCGTCCAGGCGCGCGACCTGTGCCAGTTGATCGCCACGACGGGCACCACCCAGCCGGTGCTCCTGGTGGTCACCGAAGGCGGCCTGACCGCCGTCTCACCCGACTGGAAGATCGACGACGTCATCATCGACACCGCCGGGCCTGCGGAGATCGAGGCCCGCCTGCGCCTCGCACTCGGACGGGCGCAACTGGCGAACGAGCCGGACGCCGACAGCGGCGTCATCCGCAGCGGCGAGGTGGTCGTGGACGACGCGGCCTACACGGCGCGGGTCGGCGACCGTCCGCTCGACCTCACCTACAAGGAGTTCGAGCTGCTGAAGTACCTCGCTCAGCACCCGGGCCGGGTCTTCACCCGTGAGCAATTGCTGCAGGAGGTCTGGGGCTACGACTACTTCGGCGGCACCCGCACCGTCGACGTCCACGTACGCCGGCTGCGCGCCAAGCTGGGACCTGACCACGATGCCCTGATCGGCACGGTCCGCAATGTCGGCTATCGCTTCGTCCTGCCGCCGACGACCTCGGGCAAGACCCGCGAGGACGCTCCCGTCGGCTGAGACCCGGGGCCGATGCCCTACCCTCGCGTCATGGCCGAGATCCATGAAGTCAGTGCGGACGAATTCGCGGTGTCGCCGACGGCCGGGCCTGCTGCGGCCCTGCGCCTGGTCGCCGAGGCCTCTGATGTCTTCGACGATGTCATCACCCTCAACGAGCAGGCCTGCCTGCAGTTGAAGTACCGGGGCCTGCGCGATGCGCGCCTGTGGCTCGCGACGGACGGGGACCAGACGACCGGATTCGCCCTGCTGCACGGGGAGATCCTCGACCTGGCCGTGCATCCCGAGCATCGCAACACCGGAGTCGGCACCGCTCTCGCCGGTGCCGCGCTCGCCGACCTGGCGAAGGTCGAGGCGTGGTCGCACGCCGACCACCCGGGTGCCGCGCGGATCGCCGCACGCTACGGGATCGACCGTGAGCGCGAACTCAAGATCATGTCCCGCCCGACCTCCCTCCCGGTGCCGCCCGCGGTCGCACCCGAGGGCGTGGTGCTGCGCTCCTTCCGCACCGAGGACACCGCCCAGCTCCTCGCCGTCAACGCGATCGCCTTCGCGCATCACCCTGAACAGGGTCACATGACGGAGGAGGACTTCACCGAGCGCACCACCGAGGCGTGGTTCGACGCGGACGGCCTGATCATGGCCGTCGACGAGGCCACCGGTGAATTGCTCGGCTTCCACTGGACCAAGGTGCATCGCGACGAGAATCCGCCGTACGGCGAGGTCTACGTGGTCGCCGTCAATCCCAAGTACGCCGGCCGCGGCCTCGGCACCGTCCTCACCCGTGCCGGCCTCGCCCACCTGGCCACCTCCGGCGTGGACCGGGTGATCCTCTACGTCGATGGCGACAACGCCCCCGCGATCGCGGTCTACCAGGGCCAGGGGTTCACCGACGTACGGACCGAGGCGCAGTATCGCGGGGCCCCACATCGCTGACACCCCACTCAAATGCATGAAAACCCTGCTGAGACCCCAGGCAAATGCATCCTCAGCGCACTGAGACCCCAGCAGAATGCACACTCCGGACAAGGCGTGATGCATTTGAGTGGGGTCTCAACTGCTTGAGAATGCATTTGCGTGGGGTCTCGACCGGTTGAGAATGCATTTGCGTGGGGTGTCAGCGGCTTAGGCGAGCGCGGCGCGCAACCGTCCCGCGATCTCGCGATTGCATTCGGGGGCCTGGGTGCCCAGGGCGACGATGTTCAGGAAGCCGTGGATCATCCCCGGATAGCGCTTCGCCTCGACCCGGACGCCGTGCTCGGCGAGCAGAGCGGCATAGGCCTCGCCCTCGTCACGCAGCGGATCGAAGCCGGCGGTGACGACGAAGGCGGGCGCCAGACCCGCGGGGAAGTCCGTGCGGGAGAGCAACGTGACGTCGGTGCGCGCCCGGTCGGCGTGATCGGGCAGGAAGGCGTCGACGGCCACGTCCATGAACTTCTTGCTCAGGAAGAAGCCCTCTCCGAAGCGACGACGACTGGCCGACTCGTCGACGAAGTCGGTCACCGGATAGACCAACAACTGGAAGGCGAGCCGCTGACCCGCCTCCGCCGCGTGCAACGCGACCACCGCGGAGAAGTAGCCGCCGGCGGAGTCACCGCCGACCGCGAGCCGGTCGGGATCGGCGTCGATCTCGGCGGCATGGTCGAACATCCAGTCCGCGGCAGCGATGCAGTCCTCGACGCCCGCCGGGTAGGGGTGCTCCGGCGCGAGCCGGTAGTCCACCGAGAGCACCTGTACGCCGGACTGCTCGGCGAGGAATCGACAAGCGGCGTCATGAGTCCCGTGCTCGCCGCCGTAGACCATGCCGCCACCGTGGATGAAGAGCAGCGTCGGCACCCGCTCGTCGTTGAGCCGCGCCACCGGCGTGTAGAGGCGCAGCGGCAGCGGTCCGCCCGGACCGTCGATGGTGATGTCCCTGATGGCGCCGATCGGCTGGTTACCGCCGACGATCCGCGACTGCAGCGCGAGCTCGCGGCGCGCGTCAGCCCAGGGCCGGTCCTCCGTCGGGGCACGACCCGAGAGGGCCTGGAGCCGCAGCATCATCTGCAGGTCGGGGGCGAGTTGCTGGCCCTCGATGACGATGGGCGCACCCGCCACGAGCCGTCGTACGCCGCCCGGAAGCCGGACCGCGAACCTCAGAAGGGCACCCTGGAAACGCTCGATCGCCGATTGCACGGTCACAAGCTACGACACCTTGCGTTCACCTGCTCGTGGGACCATCGGTTCCATGACGACGGATCAGTACGTCGAGGCCGGACGGGAGCCCCTTCCCGACGGTCCCGTGAACCCCGCCCTGCGCACCGTGCCGGCGGACAACACCTTCGAAGTCGATCCGCCCTATCACCCGACCGAGGCCGTCGAGGCGCTCGAGGCCTTCCCTGACCGCTTCCTCGACCGCGAGCTGTCCTGGCTGCGCTTCAACGCGCGCGTCCTCGACCTCGCCGAGGACACCGAGCTCCCACTGCTCGAGCGCGCCCGCTTCCTGGCCATCTTCGCCAGCAATCTCGACGAATTCTTCATGGTCCGGGTGGCCGGCCTGAAGCGCCGCATCGCCGCCGGAGTCGCCGTACGGGCAGCCTCGGGCCTGATGCCGCTCGAGGTGCTCGAGCAGATCTGGAGCCGCACCGCCGAACTCCAGTCGGAGCATGCCCGCGTCTTCCGCGAGCAGATCGTGCCGGCCCTCGAGGACCAGGGCATCGAACTGCTCCGCTGGGCCGACCTCACCGAGGACGAGCAGAAGGCCTGCAAGAAGCTCTTCAAGCAGCGCATCTTCCCGGTCCTCACCCCGCTCGCGGTGGACCCGGCACACCCCTTCCCCTACATCTCCGGCCTCTCGCTCAATCTCGCCGTCCTGGTGCGCAATCCGAAGACCGGCAAGGAGCACTTCGCCCGGGTCAAGGTGCCGCAGAGCTTCAACCGCTTCGTGCCACTGGGCAATCAGCGCTTCGTGCCGCTCGAGGATGTCATCGGCGAGCACCTCAAGAAGCTCTTCCCCGGCATGCAGGTCGTCGCCGTCCACACCTTCCGGGTGACCCGCAACGAGGATCTCGAGGTGGAGGAGGACGACGCCGAGAACCTGCTCGCCGCACTCGAGAAGGAACTCATGCGGCGCCGCTTCGGCCCGCCGGTGCGCCTGGAGGTCGAGGAGGACATCGACGAGCGGGTGCTCGACCTGCTCGTCTCCGAGCTGGGCATCGAGGAGCGCGAGGTGATGCGCCTCCCCGGCCCGCTCGACCTGCGCGGACTGCACGACATCGCCGACCTCAACCGCGAAGAGCTCAAGTTCGGCAGCTTCGTTCCGGCCACGCACAGCCGGCTGGCACCGGTCGAGTCCGCCTCGCCCGTCGACGTCTTCAAGGCCCTGCAGCGGGGCGACGTGCTCCTGCACCACCCCTACGACTCCTTCAGTACGTCGGTGCAGCGCTTCCTCGAGCAGGCCGCCGCCGATCCGCGCGTCCTCGCGATCAAGCAGACGCTCTACCGGACCTCCGGAGACTCCCCGATCATCGACGCCCTCGTCGACGCCGCCGAGGCCGGCAAGCAGGTGCTGGTCATCGTGGAGATCAAGGCCCGCTTCGACGAGCAGGCCAACATCCGCTGGGCCCGCAAGCTCGAACACGCCGGCTGCCACGTGGTCTACGGCCTGGTCGGCCTCAAGACGCACGCCAAGCTGTCGATGGTGGTGCGCGAGGAGCTCGACGGCACCCTGCGCCGCTACACCCACATCGGCACCGGCAACTACAACCCGAAGACCGCTCGCATGTACGAGGACTTCGGCCTGCTGACCACCAACGAGGCCATCGGCGAGGACATCGCCCACCTCTTCAACAATCTGTCCGGCTTCTCCCGCAACGCCTCCTACGACCAGATCATGGTGGCGCCCGACTCGGTACGCGACGGGCTCATCGACCTGATCCGGGCCGAGGTCGAGAACCACCGGGCCGGCAAGCCCGCCCGGATCCGGATCAAGGCGAACTCCATCGTCGACGAGGCGCTGATCGACGAGCTCTACCACGCCTCGCGCTCGGGCGTCCCCGTGCAATTGCTGATCCGCGGCATCTGCGCGGTGCGGCCCGGCGTACCGGAGCTGTCGGAGACGATCGAGGTGCGTTCGGTGCTCGGTCGCTATCTCGAGCACAGCCGGGTCTTCTGGTTCGAGAACGACGGCGACCCGATCGCCTACATCGGCTCGGCGGACATGATGCACCGCAATCTCGACCGCCGCGTCGAGGTGCTGGTCCGACTGCCCGGCGCCGACACGATCGAGCAGGTCGGTGCCGTTCTCGACCTCGCCTTCGACGAGAACACCTCGGCCTGGCAACTCGCCAAGGACGGCAGCTGGACGCGCAGCATCGGTACGCCCGAACAGCCCATGCGCGACCTGCAGGAGATGCTCATCGCCGCCCACCAGCGGCGGCGACGCTGACCGATCAGGCGGTCAGGCCACCGTCGGCGACGATCACCTGGCCGGTGATGTAGGAGTTCTCCGGCGAGGTCAGGAAGAGCGCGATCCGGGCGATGTCGGCGGGATCGCCGAGCCTGCCCATCGGCGTACGCCGGACGATCTGGCCCAACTGGTCGCCGTCGAGACCATGTGACATCTCGGTCTTGAGGTAACCGGGGGCGATCGAGTTGACCACGATGCCGCGGGAGCCGAGTTCACGGGCCAGCGACCTGGTCAGGCCGTCCAGGGCCGCCTTCGTCGCGCTGTAGACGGCGAGGCCGCGGTAGCCCGAGAGCCCGACGATCGACGAGATGTTGACGATGTAGCCGGAGCGCTGCGACAGCATCCGGCGCGAGACCAGCTTGGTGATCTGCAGCGTGCCCTTGAGGTTGAGGTCGAGGACCGTGTCGACGTCCTCGTCGCGGGCCATGCCGAGGATGCCGTCCCGGGCGACCCCGGCGTTGTTGATCAGTACGTCGATCGCACCGCCCCATGCCTTGAGGACCTGTTCCACGAAGGCGGCCGTCGACTCCCGGTCGCTCATGTCGACCTCGGCGAAGAGAAAGCGGTCCGGGTACTCCCGGGCCCACCGGTCGACCTCCGGCGTCCGCGAACGGGCGCAGGTCGCGACCCGCTCGCCGGCATCGAGGTAGGCCTGCACGAAGCCCGCGCCCAGTCCCCGGCTGCCGCCGGTGACGATGACGACCCGGGGCTCTGCTCCCTTGTCCGCGCTCATGCTTCGGTCCTCCTGATGGTCTTGTTGCCCTGGGTCTCGATGGTCTCGACGAAGGTGATGCTGCGCGGATGCCAGGCCCGCGGCAGGTCCGCCATCGCGTCCCGCACCCCCGCACGTACGACGTCCTCGTCGTGGCCGTCCGCCAGCACGATGTCGGCCGCGACGATGGCGCCGGTCAGCCGGTTGGCACGTCCGAAGACCCGCGCCATCGCCACGCCGTCCACGCCGAGGACACGTTCCTCGACGGGCAGCGGCGCCACCTTCACGCCACCGACGTTGATCACCTCGGAGCCGCGGCCCCGGAAGAACATCCGGTCCCCGACGACCTCGACGATGTCGCCGGTCGGCCGCCAGCCGTCCTCGCTGTCCACGTCCTCGCTGTTCGCGTAGCCGATCATGCCGGCGCCGGCCCGCACCCAGAGCTCGCCGTCGACGACCTTCATCGTGCCGTCCGGGTTGTCCGGGAAGAGCTGAGAGACAGCGAAACCGGCTCGCCCGTCCCGCACGGACGCGACGGAGCCGAACTCGGTGGAAGCGTAGACGTGCGAGACCCGGGCGTCCGGAAAGCTCGTCGAGAGCTCCTCGAGCAGGTCGGGTGGCGCCGCCTCGCCGCCCAGGGTGATCTGGCGCAGGCCACCCAGCTCGACACCACGGGCACGCGCCTCGCTGAGCAGGAAGCGCCAGTACGTCGGGGTCGCGCTGACCGAGGTGACTCCCCCGGTGGCGATCGCGTCGAGTCCGTCGCGCGGCTGACGCGGGAAGGGCGCGACCAGCGTCGCCTGCACGGCGACGACGTGGAGCAGCACCTGGATGCCGGCGAACTGCTGCGGACCATAGGCGAGCAGCCAGCCTTCGTCGGCGGCCGCCGTACGACCGGAGACGGTGCGGCCCAGGATCCGCCAGTCGTGGCGGGCGCCCTTCGGTACGCCGGTGGTCCCGGTGGTGCGGATCAGCAGCGGCTGCGCATCCCCCGGGCTCCCGTCGTACGTCGTGGCTCCGATGAGTCCCGCGGAGTCGTGCACGGTCGCACCCGCGAGATCGGTACGACGCGTGACCAGCTGGTCGTGGCCGAGCCCTTGCGCCTGCTCGTGGAACTGACCCGCGTCGATGTCCGGCGGGTACTGGCAGGCCTCTGCTCCGACGAGCGCCGCACCGGCCAGGATCGCCAGGATCAGCGCGGCGTCGTGCTCCACCACCGCGAAGCGGCGCAGTCCGCGCTCGTCGAGGGTGGCGGCCACCCGCCGGGCATCGTCGAGGAGCTCCGCGTAGGTGCGTTCGCCTTCACTCGTGCGAACAGCAATCCGGTCGGGGCTCTCGGTCGCTGCCCGTGCGAGCAGGTCGATCATGCGGTCGCGGGGACCTCGTAGAAGGCGATGACGTCACCGACGGTCTCCGGCAGCTGCTCGGCGCTGGAGAAGGGGTCGGTCCCGAAGGTGTCCTCGAGCATGGCCGAGAGCTCCGCCGCCTCCAGGGAGTCGAGCTCGAGGCCGTCGCCGTAGAGACCGGTGGCGTCGGCGAGCTCGTCGGCCCCCTTGCCCACGCGACCCAGGAAGTCGACGATCACTCCGCGCACCTGTGCGGCGTCCGCTGCCATGCCAGTTCCTCTCATCAGGGGCCGTCGAGAACTCTCCAACGACGGCGCGGGATACAGGCTATGCGCGATCGAGGTGACGCACTGCACGGATCGCCGAATACGGACGGCACCCACCAGGTCCCGCGGCACCTCTAAACTGCGACCTGCTGCCCACCCCTGCGATCCCGGAGCGTCCAAGGTGTCCGAACGTCCGATGACGCCGTCGGAGAAGTACTTCGCACTGGTCGATGCGACCTGGCCGATGAATGTCCTCATCCTCGCCGAGCTGGACATCTGCCTCGACGCGGACCTCGTCGCCGAGACCTGGCGCCGCTACTGCGCCGAGCGCAGCATCCCGCGCCTGGTCGCCACGGACCGGCTGACCCTCGCCGACACGGCCGGACGAGCCACCGAGTTCGCGGCCGTCGAGCTGGAGCCGGAGCGCTGGGACCAGGCGCTCTCGGAGGAGGCCGACATCGCGTACGGCGTCGACGTGCCGATGCGCTGCCGCTACTACGCCAGCCCGGCGACCGGCACGTCGCGGGTGCTGATCGTCGCGCACCACTCGATCCTGGACGGCCGTACCGGCGTGGCCGAACTGCAGGCCTTCCTCCGCACCCTCGACGGTCAGCCCGTGCCGGCCTTCGACGGCGTACCCGCGCCGGCGCCGGGGCGCAGCTACCCGTGGGAGTCGGACAGCCGCGCCCGGATCGCGCTGCTCCGCCAGTTGCGCGAGCGACGCACCGAGCTGGCCGCCCCCCTCCCCGCACAGTGGCCCGACGCGGGCACTCCGCGTCGTACCCGGATGCGCCAGGTGCAGCTCCCCGAGGGCATCTCCGAACGACTCGTCGCGGCCGCCCGTGCGGAGTCGGCCGGCGTGCTCGCCTCGATCAGTGCCGCCTGGCTCGCCGCGACCGCGGCCGAGCTCTCCGAGGCGCCGACCGGCGTCCTCGACCTGACCACCTCGGTCGACCTGCGCGATCCGGACGCCGCGAACCTCGATGCCGCCGGCCTCAACGTCGGCGTGATCGTCAACAGCTATCGCGTCGATCCCGAACGACCCTGGGAACTGGCCCGGACGATCCGGCAGCGCACCCGCGAGTCGATGGCCGACGGTCTCGGTGCGCTCTTCCTGCAGCTGGCTCGCGTCGCCCAGGTCACCGACCTGGAAGCGGGTGCGGCGGCGATGGCCGAGGCGATCGCCGCCGCGCCCCCCGCCTTCAGCTCGACCAACATGGGCGTCGTCGACCGGGGCAGTGATCCGTCGTGGGTGCGTTGGATCAACGGCCACCTGGCGCCCTCGCCCAATCACATCGCGCTCAGCAGCGGGATGGGCTACGGCGGCCGGCTGGTGGAGCACTTCGCCACCGACGATGCCCGGGTCTTGCCCGAGATGCGGGCGCGGATCGGCGAGCGCTTCGACCGCACCCTGGCCGGGATGCTCGAGAGCGCCGGAGCCTGATCCTCAGCAGGTCGCGAAGATCAGCGGGCCGTCGTACAGAGCGGAGATGACGAACTGTGCCGGGTCCCGCGGCACCAGCGTGAGTACGACGGAGGCGCCCTTCGTCCGGGAGCCGGTCAGCTTGAAGTCCGTGGCGAAGTTGTCCGATCCCCGGCCGACCGCGGGCCCGACCGCGAGCTTCGCGCGCGGCCGGAGGTTGGCCTTCGCCTGGCCACTGGAGTCGAATGCCTCCACCACGTCGAGCTGCCGCGAGCCGGACATCGCCATCAGCAGCCCGGAGAGGGCACTGGTCTTGCCGGCGGCGCTGATCAGCTGCTGCGCCTGACGCTGCGCCGAGGTCGAGGCCTGGGCCATCGCCAGATCGGAGCAGGCATAGTCGCGCGCCCACAACACCGCCGACACGGGCTCGGCGACCTGCCCGGCCAGATCCTTCGACGTACCGTTCGCATCGCCCAGCGAGGAGGCCTTACCGCGCACCACATCGGCTGCCGCGGCCGCATAGCCGGCATTGTCCGAGGTCACCACGGTGTGCTGATCAGCCAGGAGTACGACGTACTGCAGCTCCGGCGAGATCTCCGGGTCGATCGTGGCCAGCAGGTCGGCGCCGCCCTTCCAGACCCCGGTCGAGGACTTCGGCTTCGTGAAGCCGGCGGAGGTGAGCTCGTCGGCGAGGTGCCCGAAGCTGACCCCGTCATCCATCCGCAACACCATCGCCGATCCCGCGTCGGCCTGTGCGTAGGCCTCCCACGCCGCGTTGGCCGGCGAGAAGCCGAAGGCCTTGTCGATGCCGACGGCGTCGTCGGACATGCTCGAGGTGGAGGAGTAGTCGCGGTTGTAGGCCCGGTCGAGCCAGTTCGAGAGCTCATCGGGCGTCGAGTCGATCGACTTCACGCCGAGCTCGGAGCGCACCTTGGCCCAGTCGGTGAAGGCGACGCGCTTCGAGGAGGCCGGCACCATGTCGACGGCCTGCTGGAGGCCGGTGCCGCTGCCACCGCGGAGCCAGACCACCACTGCCGCACCACCGGCCACGAGGGCGATGACGACGAGTCCGATCAGGGATCGCCTGCGCACCATGGTCTCCTCTTCCTGGACCTTCCCGAGCCGCTTCCCGGCCCGCTTCCTGGGCCGCCCGGTTCGGTGTGACACTACTGCCATGCCCGACAGAGCTGGCGTGATCGCCGCCGGAGCCGTGGTCACCCGACGTTCGGGCAGCGAGGTCCTCCTCGTGCATCGCCCCAAGTACGACGACTGGTCCTTCCCCAAGGGCAAGCAGGATCCCGGCGAGCACGTCACCGCGACCGCGGTCCGCGAGGTGGCGGAGGAGACCGGTCTCCAGGTCGTGCTGGGCCGGCCCTTGCCGCCCCAGCTGTACGCCGTCGCCGGCGGCCGGGCCAAGACCGTGCACTACTGGTCGGGCCGGGTGCGCGGCGACGACGACGTGTCGGGGTGGATCGCCAACAAAGAGATCGACGCCGTCCGATGGGTGCCGCGCGAGGAGGCCGCTTCGCGGCTCAGCTATCTCGACGACATCCAGCTGCTGAGCACCTTCGCGGAACACCCGAAGCGGACCAGCGCGCTGGTCGTCGTACGGCATGCGGAGGCGCAGCCCCGCAGGACCTGGACCGATCCCGATCCGCTCCGCCCGCTCACGTCGTACGGCGAGGCCCAGGCGGCGGCGCTCGATCCGGTCCTCGCGGCGTACGGCGTCGGGCGGCTGGTCTCCTCCCCGAGCACTCGCTGCGTGCAGACCCTCGCCCCCACGTCCGCCGGTCGCCGGCTGGAGATCGAGGCGGTCGCCGCATTGAGCGAGGAGGACTTCGACCCGGCCGCCTTCCGGCCGCTCGTCGGCGAGCTCCTCGGCGGACGGCTCTCCGCCGCGCTCTGCACCCATCGGCCGGTCCTGCCCGCCGTTCTGGAGCTGCTCGGCATCACCGAGGAGCCCCTCGCGCCCGGTGAGGCGGTCGTCTGCCACCACCGGAAGGGCCGCGTGGTCGCGACCGAACGCCACCTCATCAACCACGTGGACGGATAGTCCACGACGTTTCCGGGGTAAATCGCGGCTCTTCAGCCCGATTTCGTCGTGGACTATCCCGACACGCGTGGATACGGGCGCCGTTCATGTGATCGCCCTCTCACCGCCGCTCCGGCGAGGCCTATTGGGCGCCCACCATTCACCCTCCGTTCACCTTGCTGGGTCTATCGGGACACCTCGACTGCCTAACTTCGGCAACGAATCGTCCAGAAAACACAGGAGAATGAAGTGAACAGCACTTCCGTGCGTCGGATCGCACTCCCGGGTGTTGCCGCCCTGGTCCTCGGAATCAGCCTGAGCGCCTGCGGCGCCGGCAACGAGAGCGGTGGCTCGTCGAGCAACACCCTCAAGGGCGCGGGTTCCAGCGCCCAGGACGCCGCCATGACCGCATGGCGTGCCGCCTACCAGAAGGACCACAGCGGGATCACCATCAACTACGACCCCTCGGGTTCGGGTGCCGGTGTCGAGCAGTTCAACGCCGGTGCGATCGACTTCGCCGGTTCGGACGCCGCCCTCGACCCCACCAAGGGAGAGGTCGACGCGGCCAAGAAGCGCTGTGGCGCCGACGCGCTCGAGGTTCCCGACTACGTCAGCCCGATCGCCATCGTCTTCAACGTTCCCGGCGTGAAGTCGCTGAAGCTCGACGCGGCCACCATCGCGCAGATCTTCGACGGCAAGATCACCACCTGGAACGACAAGGCGATCACCGCGCTCAACGCCGGCGTGAAGCTGCCCTCGACCAAGATCGCGCCGGTGCACCGCTCCGACGAGTCGGGTACCACCAAGAACTTCACCGACTACCTCGCCCAGGCCGCGGCCACCGACTGGAAGTACCCCGCCGACAAGGTGTGGCCGATCCAGTCGGGCGAGGGTGCGACCGGCACCTCCGGTGTCGTGAACGCCGTCAAGCAGGGCGCCGGCGCCATCGGCTACATCGACGACAGCCAGGCTGCCGGCTTCAGCAAGGTCTCGGTCAAGGTCGGCAACGCCTTCGTGGCGCCGTCCGCCGAGGGTGCCGCCAAGGCACTCGAGGCCTCGCCGATCGACACCTCCCGCACCCAGGGCGACCTGGCCATCAAGGTGGACCGCAAGACCACCACCGCGGGCGCCTACCCGGTGATGCTCACCTCGTACCTGATCGCCTGCCCGACGTACGACAAGGCGAAGGCCGACGAGGTCAAGGGCTTCCTGAGCTACATCGTGTCGACCGCCGGCCAGCAGGCCGCCGCGACGACCGCCGGCTCGGCGCCGCTGCCGGCCTCGCTGCAGAGCAAGGCCGCCGCGATCATCGACACGATCGCCGCGAAGTGAGTCACTGACCAGTGACCACCTCCTCGGTAGAGACCGGGTCACCCAAGCGCCGCTTGGGTGACCTGGTCTTCGCCAACCTCAGTCGCGGCGCCGGCCTCCTGATCGTGCTGGCACTGGCCGGCGTGGCCGTCTTCCTGAGCATCCAGGGTGCGCCCGCGCTCGGCGCCAAGGCCGCCGACCTCAACGGTCACTCCAACATCCTCGGCTACGTGTGGCCGCTGATCTTCGGCACGCTCCTCGCGGCCGTGATCGCCCTGCTGATCGCCGTACCGCTCGCGCTGGGCGTGGCGCTCGCGATCTCGCACTATGCGCCCCCGCGCGTCGCCCTCGTCGTCGGGTACGTCGTCGACCTGCTCGCCGCCGTGCCCTCCGTCGTCTACGGCCTCTGGGGCATCACCTTCTTCGGCCCGCGGCTGGTGCCCATCTACAACTGGCTCGCCGCGCACCTCGGCTGGATCCCGCTCTTCAAGGGCCCCGCCTCGACCACCGGACGCACCATCCTGACCGCCGCCATCGTGCTGGCGGTCATGGTGCTGCCGATCGTCACCGCGATCTCCCGCGAGATCTTCTCCCAGACCCCGCGCCTCAACCAGGAGGCCGCCCTCGCGCTCGGCGCGACGCGCTGGGAGGTCGTCCGCCTCGCGGTCCTGCCCTACGCGCGCTCCGGCATCGTCTCGGCCGCCATGCTGGGCCTGGGCCGCGCCCTCGGCGAGACCATGGCGGTCGCCATGGTGTTGTCCGCCAGCGGCGTGGTGAGGTTCAACCTCATCTCGCCCACGAACCCGTCGACGATCGCGGCCAACATCGCGCTCACCTTCTCCGACGCGACGGGCGTCAAGATCAATGCCCTGATCTTCAGCGGCCTGATGCTCTTCGTGATCACCTTCGCGGTCAACTTCGCCGCACGGGCCATCGTCGGCCGCTACGACACCACCAGGAGCAAGTGATGTCGCAGACCCTCGTCGCCGAGACGGCCACCATCGCGGACCTGCGCCGGCCCCGGCTGCCCCGCTGGGCACCGCTGCTGGTGGCCGTGGTCGCGATCGCCGCCGGAGCACTGATCGCTCTCGTCGCGGGCGGCGGCATCGCCGCCGGTGTCATCATCGCGGCGATCTTCTACCTGGTCGCGCTTCCGGCGTGGTCGCGGGTGGTCGAGAACCGTCGCGCGGCCACCGACCGGCTCGTCACCTCGCTGATCTGGGGCGCGCTCGCGATCGCCCTGATCCCGTTGATCTCGATGCTGTGGCAGGTCACCAGCCACGGCGCTCCCCAGCTCAACGGCAAATTCCTCACCTGGTCGATGCGCAACGTGGTCGGCGTACCCGGTGGCATCTACCACGCGATCCTCGGCACGGTGCTGATCACGCTCACCGCTGCCATCATCTCGGTCCCGGTCGGCCTGCTCAGCGCCATCTATCTCGTCGAGTACGGCGGCAACTCGCGGCTGGCCCGCTCGCTGCGATTCCTGGTCGACGTCATGACCGGCATCCCGTCCATCGTCGCCGGCCTCTTCGTCTACGCCCTCTTCGGCCTGGTCTTCGGCCCCGGAACACAAAACGGCTTCGGAGGCGGTGTCGCACTCTCCGTGCTGATGGTCCCGATCGTGGTCCGGTCGGCCGAGGAGATGCTCAAGCTGGTGCCGCACGAGCTGCGCGAGGCGTCGTACGCACTCGGTGTGCCGAAGTGGAAGACGATCGTGAAGGTCGTCCTGCCCACCGCGCTCTCCGGCATCATCACCGGCGTCACCCTGGCCATCGCCCGGGTCATCGGCGAGACCGCGCCGCTGCTGATCATCTGCGGCGCCACCGACTCGGTGAACACCAACATCTTCGGCGGCCAGATGTCGAGCCTGCCGGTCTTCATCTACTACAGCTTCACGCAGCCTGGACTCAACCCGGATGTGCGCATCAACATGGCCTGGGGCGCGGCCCTCGTGCTGATCATCATCGTGTTGGTGCTGAACCTGCTGGCCCGGGTACTCGGCCGGGTCTTCGCCCCCAAGAAGGGACACTGAAATGGCCAAGAGCATCGACGTCTCGAACCTGAACATCTACTACGGCGACTTCCTCGCCGTCGAGGACG